>CALKDJ010000021.1 GCA_938084195.1 uncultured Methylophilaceae bacterium | reverse complement strand
TTTATCAGTTAAGTTTATTTTTGGGGAGTTTGTAATTTTGCAGAGAGCAAGGATTTGACAAAGCGACTCTTTTTTTTACACATTCATAAAACTGCAGGGACATCGGTCTCCCGCGCTATTGAGTCCGCATTGCCTGATGATAGCACTTGTCCGATAAATTTTGAATATGAATATTTCGCCCAAAAAAGTTTCAAAAACGAACACATCGAAAATAATTACTGGCAAAATAAATTATCAAATTACAAATTCTTTCGGGGGCACTTTGGGTTAGAAATACGCAATAGATATTTCCCTGACGCATTGGTGCTTACTTTTTTGCGTGATCCAGTTGAACGGCTTATAAGTTGCTACGTATTTTGGCTTAGGCAAGCATTAAATAAGGGTATCCCTGATAACAAACAACACTTGGTAGCCTTGAAGATAAGAAGCATGGATTTCGAAGAATTTGTCTTGTCAGATGACCCTAATATTATTAATGCCACTCATAACGTACAAGCTAGATTATTGGGTGGTGCACAATTCGGTAGGGCACCTGAGTTTAGGTCTCAGGTGATTGGGCCCAACTTAGGAAGCAGCAATATCCTAGAGCATGCAATCAGTTTTATAACTTCAGAACATGTCTTAGTAGGATTAACCAGTCAGGTAGATATGATCTTAGAACAGCTATCAGAGCATTTTGAGCTTATAATACCAAAGGTACAACACCTCAGAAAATCCAATCTAGAAAGTAAGGATAAAGCTGTCTTGACCCCTAAAAGTCTCAGGCGTGCACACGAGATAACACGTTTAGATCGTGAGGTATTTAATTTTATTTCCCATAATATAAACACAAGGACCATATCATAAGTGACTAAAAACATACCTATCCGTGATCCCCAACCACAAGAATTAAGAGATGATGAGATTACAAGTTCAAAGTTTTCTGATAGTTTAGCTCTTAATGGCTCACTTTTAGTTCGATCTCTATTTAAAAAACCCACTATAGATGAATCTCTAGCTTATATTATAGAGCACTATTCCTTTATCGACTCTTTAGATGAAACTGAAAAATCCAATCGGAAATATTTTATGGAAACTTTCCGAGGCGCAGCTCTGCTTAAAAACGTAGTATCAGATACTGGCAAGCTTATAGACTCGGCTTTGGTAAAGTCTTTTCTTGATTCAAAAATCCTGATAGCAATTCGGGACTATTTTGGTGAGCCTGTAGGAATCCTTGGGTGGGAATCAAGAACTAGGAGAGTTGGCCCTGAATTGCCAAAGTTTGACTTGCCTTTTCATCAAGACTCGTTTGTTTTTAAGACAAACAGGGCCCTAACGATATGGATACCTCTCGTAGATGCAGGGTTTGATGCGGCAGGCCTAGCAGTATACCTTGAAGCCATCACTAAGAATTTTGAACATACCTTAGAGCCGACTGATGGAAGATATGCAGAGATTGAAATAGCTAAAACTAATTTGGAGTTTGATGAAAAACTTATTTGGACCCCAGAAGTAAAGGCAGGTGATGTAATAATATTTCTACCCACAACTCTGCATCGAACCAATAGACCGGAGAGTGTTTGTAAAACTCGTTATTCGTGTGAGTTTAGAATAGTTCCTGAATCACTAGCAAATACTGAGCGTTACAAAGGAATGTATGAGCGATTGGAGTAGATATAATCGCCTAACTTAAAGCTGGTAAACTTACTCTTTTTTTTGCTTCCATAAGTTGTATGAAGAAGAACTAATACTTGCACCCTGAGAAATTATGATAAAAAATTTATTTCCTGAACAATCTCATTATTACAGACCGGATATTGATGGACTCAGAGCTATTGCAGTGATTTCTGTAGTTTTATATCACGCCTTTCCAACAATAATATATTCTGGATTTATTGGGGTAGATATATTCTTTGTTATATCAGGTTTTTTAATCTCTTCAATTATTTTTAAAAAGTTACATAAAAATAATTTCTCTTTCTTAGATTTTTACTCCCGAAGAATTAGGCGTATTTTTCCATCATTGTTAACGATCATGATATTTTGTTTGTTTTTTGGATGGCTATATTTAACTGCTGATGAATTAAAATATCTATCAAAACATTTAATAGCAGGATCGACTTTTTCTTCAAATTTTTTACTTTGGAGTGAAAGTGGTTATTTTGATAAAGAAGCACATCTTAAGCCACTTCTTCATTTATGGTCACTTGCAATTGAAGAGCAGTTTTATATTTTCTACCCTTTGATATTATATTCACTATGGAGATTTAAGCTCAGTTTTCCAATAGTTATATGTCTTTTATTAATATTATCTTTTACTGCAAATATTTTTTTTATAAATACCGATAAAATTGCTGTTTTCTATAATCCATTAACAAGGATATGGGAATTACTTTCAGGAAGTCTTTTAGCTTATTTAACAGTATATAAGACTGATTATAAAAATTTTCTTAATAAAAAAATTAGTATAAATTCTAATTTTTTTCAACTTTATAAATTAGATTTATTTTCTTTACTTGGCATCATTTTTTTTATAATTTCCTTCATAGTTATAAATCCTGAAAGAAATTTTCCTGGCTATATATCTCTGCTTATAATTTTAGGTACATGTTTTTTTGTGGTGGCCGGCCCAAATGCATTTATAAATAAACATATCCTATCAAACAGATTGTTAGTGTTTTTTGGACTTATAAGTTTTCCATTATACCTATGGCACTGGATTCTTTTTACGTTCTCAAGAATGATAACAGGTGATAGCCTAGGTACTACTTTCCTTATTATATTAATAACCTTATCAATACTTCTTTCAATAATCACATATTTATTTATAGAGAAACCTTTAAGGTTTGGAGGTGGTTGGCTGAAAACATCGTTAATTACTTTTTCAATGTTTTTAGTATTAATAGTCTCATCATTTATTTTCTATAATGACGGGTTTATTCAACGAGAAAAGGGATTAATTGAAATAAAAAATGATGGTGATATTGGCCATGATGACTTTCATATGTATAACAAACAAAATTTCTTTCCATGTAGCCCTGATAATATTTTAGACAAGGCATTAAGATATAAAGACTTAGTTCGCTGCTATCAATCTAAAAAAGATAAAAAAATTGATATAGCGGTAGTTGGTGATAGCCATGCTGAGCATATTTTTATTGGCATTGCTG
>CALKDJ010000020.1 GCA_938084195.1 uncultured Methylophilaceae bacterium | reverse complement strand
AGGTAAATGACTGTAATTCTTTAATGAAAGTCCTGGTACCATTATTTACTGAGATAATGTTGAATAATTCAGATGAAGAATGGGGAGCTTTACCATTCCCAGTTAAAGAGGATGCTAAATAATGAATAGTTTTTCTAATCCTGATGCAATTCAATCTTATGTTTATGCACTTGAAGACCCAAGAGATAATAAAATTTTTTATATCGGCAAGGGTGTGGGCAATAGAGTTTTTGAGCATGCTAAAGATGCTCGTAAGCAAAATGATGCCAGCTCAGAAAAGCTTAAGTTGATAAAAAAAATTATCAAAGAAGGTCATGATGTAAAAAGTTATGTAATTAAATATGGTCTTAGTGATGAGGAAGCAATAAGTTATGAGGCAGTAATTATTGAGACACTTAAAAAGTTTGGGCATGATCTAACTAACATCGTTGCGGGTCATTATACTGAAAACTTATTTTTATCTACAAACGAAGTTGAAAGAAAATTTGGCTTTCAAAAAATTAGGAGTCTTCCAAAAAATTCAGTAATACTAAACATTAACAAAAGTTATAAAAAAGGAAGTAGTAACGCCGAAATTTATGAGGCAGCTAAACAATCATGGAGTATTGATGCAAAAAAAAGAAACATACTAAGATATGTGTTTGTAGAGTATCAGAGCGTTATTATTGCAATGTTTAAAGATATTGAGTGGTATGAAGTATTAGAAGATGAGGAGTGGATAAAAAAGGCAAATCAATCTAAATGGGGTTTTAAAGGGAAATCATTTATAGATCATCAATTTATAAACAAATTACTCCCTGAAAGAACTAATTTTGGCCTGCAAAGAAGATATTGCCTTGATGGTGAGACTATTAATGATATCGTATTATTGGACTGGTAAATTGGAAACGAAGGGAGAGATTGTCAATTGAATGCTGTTGAAATTGAAGAAGCTGTATCGGAATTAGCACAACAGCCATTTGATGCGAAAGAATTCCCTTATTCTTTTTTAAAGGCATTTGGAAATAAAGATACAACAATAAAAATGCTTAGAAGTAGTAAAAGCTCAACTAATACATCTGATATTCAGGATGGAGTTCTTCAACGTAATAATGTTCACATAGCTGTTTGTAAAGAAGGCGAGACCAATACTGTTCTAACTTCTCTTAAACAGAGTGCCGCAACAACTAAAGGTAAAGTTAAAACCATCTTGGCTACTGATGGGAAAGATTTTGTAGCAGAAGATATAGTATCCGGTGAAACATTGGCATGCGCTTATACTGAATTTGCGAACTACTTTGGCTTCTTCTTATCATTAGCGGGGATTTCAACTACTAAGGAAATTAGAAACAATCCAGTTGATATCCAGGCAACTGGTCGACTAAACAAGCTATATATTCAGCTTTTAAAAGATAATAAAGATTGGGACACAACAGAAAGAAGGCACGACCTTAACCAATTTATGTCACGTCTAATATTTTGCCTTTTCGCTGAGGATACAAGCATCTTTCCTGAAGAGGATATGTTCACAAACACTGTCAGCCAAATGAGTGATAGCAATTCAGAAAATGCTGACTTTGTCATTTCTAAAATATTTCATGCGATGGACGTAGACTATAAAAAAAGAGATAAAAATGATCTACCTAATTGGACGCTTAAATTTCCTTATGTAAATGGTGGTCTTTTTGCAGGTAATCGAGATGTCCCACAGTTCAGTCGAATTGCTAGAACCTACCTAATTCATGCTGGAAGCTTGAATTGGAAGAAAATTAATCCAGATATATTTGGCTCTATGATACAGGCTATTACTGATGATGGAGAACGTGATGCTATTGGAATGCACTACACTAGTGTTCCAAATATACTTAAACTATTGAATCCATTATTTCTAGATAGCTTAAAAGAGAGCTTAAAATCTGATGGCAATAACCCACGAAAGTTATTAAATCTTAGAAAAAGAATTTCAAAAATCCGTGTTTTTGATCCTGCTTGCGGTTCAGGAAATTTTCTTGTTATTGCTTACAAAGAGATGCGCAAAATTGAATCGGAGATAAATAAAAAAAGGCATGAATCACACCTAAGATCAGAAATTCCGTTAAGTAACTTTAGAGGTATAGATCTTCGAGAGTTTTCAACTGAAATAGCCAGATTAGCATTAATTATTGCAGAGTATCAATGTAATGAGCTTTATCTGGGTCAGAAAGATGCTCTAGCTGAGTTCTTACCTTTAGATTCTAAAAATTGGATTGTTCATGGTAATGCGTTAAGAATTGATTGGTTAAGTGTTTGCCCGCCTTCAAAAAAAGTTGTTGAGCATATTTCGGATGACTTATTTCACAAGCCTCAAGACCGATCTCAAATAGATTTTGAGAATGAGGGCGGAGAAACTTATATTTGTGGAAATCCTCCATTCTCAGGGAAAGGCAAGAAAACTGATGAAGTTCTGTCTGATATGGAACATATCTTTTCACCTTTAACAAAGTCTTTTGGTTATGCCGATTTTGCCGCATGCTGGTTTGTAAGAGCATCACAATATCTAGAAAAAACACAAGGCTTTGCAGCATTTGTATCTACAAATTCTATATGTCAGGGGCAACAAGTTGATCAAGTTTGGCCATGTATATTAAAGATGGATATTGAAATAAAGTTTTCTTACTTATCTTTTAAATGGAAAAATAATGCTAAAAACAATGCAGGCGTAATTTGTGTAATTATATGCATTGGTAACAAGCACCTAAAAAGTGTTGAGAAGTTTATAAGTGATGGATTAATTAAAAGAACCGTAGAATATATTAGTCACTATCTTGTTCCATCAAAATTAGACTACATTAAAAGGCGACCAAATTGCTTATCTAATGATCTTTCTTCAATGACAACAGGCTCTGTTCTTAATGATGGAGGAAACCTACTTTTTTCACAATTGCAATATAAGAAGTTTATTCTCAAATGGCCTAAGGCAAGAAGATATTTTATAAAAATTTTAGGTGCAGCTGAGTTCCTGAGAGGGCAAGAAAGATTTTGCTTAAAGATTAACGATAACCTTCTTGATGCTGCGCTCAAAAATCCAGAAATAGCAGAGAGGCTTGGTGGTGTTGAAGAAGCAAGGAGATCAAGTAAAAAATCTAATACCAGTAAAATTTTATCATTACATCCTAATCAATTTGAGTATGAAAGTGGCCAGAATGCCTCAACATCAATTTTAATTCCGACTGTATCTTCAGTTAATAGGGATTGGTTACCCGTTGCTTACTTCTCAAAAACAGCAATCATAGCTCCAAATTATGCAATTTACGATAGCCCACTCTTTAACTTTTCTATTCTCTCCTCCAAGTTGCATCTTGTATGGGTAGGAACGATATGTGGAAAATTAAAGTCCGATTATAGATATAATAATTCCTTGGGTTGGAATACATTTCCGCTCCCCTCACTTACCGAAAAGAATAAAGTTGATTTAGCTCTTTGCGCTGAAGATATTCTTCTGGCTCGTGAAAAACATTTTCCTGCAACAATTGCTGATCTTTATAAGCGAGAAGACATGCCTGATAATCTCCGTGTGGCCCATAAAAAAAATGATGAAACCTTAGAAAGAATTTATATAGGTCGACAATTTAAAAATGATACTGAACGTTTAGAAAAGCTCTTTGACCTTTATACTAAAATGACCTCACTTGATAATAAAAAAACAAAAATGGAGAAAGCTTCTTGACTAATAAAATTGAGATACCTTCAGTATCAATAAATATTGACAGAACTGGAAAATCTAAAAAGTCGAATGAGATGGGTATGCGTGAAATGCAAGAGCGTGCATATGAAAAACGTGGCGAGCAGTACCTTATTATTAAATCTCCACCGGCATCGGGAAAAAGTCGAGCCTTAATGTTTATCGCACTCGATAAAGTAGAAAATCAAAACGTAAAACAAGCTATTATTGTTGTCCCTGAAAAATCGATAGGAAAAAGTTTTGGTGATACAAATCTTAGTGAAGGAGGATTCTGGGCCGACTGGATAGTTGAACCAAAGTGGAACTTATGTAATTCTCCAGGCAAGGAGGGCAGTAAAGCTAAATCAGTAAAAGCTTTTCTCGAAAGTGATGATAAAAATCTTGTTTGCACACACTCCACTTTTCGTTTTGCTGTCCAAAATTTTGGGATTGAAATCTTTGATAATAGATTAATAGCAATAGATGAATTTCATCATGTAAGCGAGAACCCAGACAACGTTCTTGGAAATCAATTGAACGATTTTCTCGAACGTGACAAGGTGCATATTGTTGCGATGACAGGATCATACTTTCGGGGAGATGCAGATGCAATTATGGATCTTGAAGATGAAGCTAAATTTCAAACGGTAACCTACACCTATTATGAGCAGTTAAATGGATATGAATATCTCAAAGAATTAAATATTGGCTATTTTTTTTATAACGGCCCATATGTTGATGACATTCTTAAGGTTCTTGATCCAAATGAAAAGACAATTATTCACATTCCAAATGTGAACTCGAAGGAAAGCACTAAAGATAAAATAAAAGAGGTTGAGCATATTATTGAAGAGCTTGGTGAGTGGCAGGGTACTGATCCTGAAACAGGTTTTCACTTGATCAATATGAAGGATGGTCGTACTTTGAAAGTTGCTGATTTAGTTAATGATGATTCAACAAAGCGACCAAAGGTACAAGCATCTCTGGCGTCAGACAAAATGGGAAGTGACAGAGATTATGTTGATATGATTATTGCACTCGATATGGCTAAAGAAGGTTTTGATTGGATATGGTGTGAGCATGCTCTTACAGCAGGATATAGAGGAAGTTTGACAGAAGTAGTGCAAATTATAGGAAGGGCAACTAGAGATGCCCCCGGAAAAGAAAGAACAAGATTTACCAATCTTATTGCTGAGCCAGACGCCTCACAAGAAAATGTTGTTGATGCTGTTAATGACACATTAAAAGCAATTGCTGCGAGCCTTCTTATGGAGAACGTGCTTGCTCCCAGGTTTGACTTTAGGGCAAAAACACCCTCAAGTGGTCCTTTAGATGGCATTGATTATGGTGAGGGAGGTTATGATCCTGAGAAAGAAAATGTAGGCATAAACAAAGAAAATGGAGAGATTCAGATAGAAATCAAAGGACTGTTAGAGCCAAAGAGTGAAAAAGCAAAGCAAATATGCAAAGAGAGAATTGAGGAATTAACAACTGCTTTTATTCAAGATCAACGAACCGTAGAGAGAGGTATTTTTGATCCAGAATTAATACCCGAAGAAACAACCCAAATAGCGATGGGTAAAATAGTTTCTAAAATGTATCCAGACTTAGATGACCACGATAAAGAAGCTGTAAGGCAACATGCCATTGCAGCAATAAATATAACTCAACAGGTTAAGAAGGTTATTGATGGTCAGGTTGATGATGGTACTGAAGGAGGCGATTCTAAAGCTAATACGGCTATTATTGATGGTGTAAGGCGCTTTATAACCGATGTAACAAGCCTAGACGTTGATTTTATAGATAGTATCTCCCCCTTTGGTGAGACTTATTCAATCATATCAAAATCTATGGGTGAGGAAAATTTAAAAAAACTATCAGATATTATTGCGAGTAAAAAAGTAAACTTTACTATTGATGAAGCTAAAGAATTGGCACAGAGAGCTAGAAAGTTTAAAAATGAAAATGGTCGCTTACCCGAAACTACATCAAACGATCCTTGGGAGAAAAAAATGGCTGAGGGTATGTATGCGTATGTTCGTTTAGTCAATGAGGCAAAGCAAAATGGCTAAATTAACTAAAGTAACTGAGGAAGATGAAAAGTTACTCTCTGATTTAGGTATTGAAGCTGAGGTAAAGAAAAAATCTGAATTATCTCCTAGAGAGGAGAGAATCATTGCAGGTTTTGAAGAAATCCAGAAATTTGTAGAGGAAAATGGCGTTGAGCCATCTCCAGAAAAGAATAAAGATATCTTCGAGCGCTTATATGCCACTAGATTGCAACAAATTAGAAGTCAATCAGAATGTATTGATTTATTAAAAGATCAGGACCACCAGAGCCTTCTCAACGAAAAGATTATTAAAAATAATTCTTCAGAAAAAGATTTAGATGGCGATGCTTTGCTTGCAGAGTTGGGCCTTGATAAAGAAAATAGCTCAGATATAACAAACCTTAAGAATGTTAAACCTAGATCACAAATAAACCCCGCTAAAGAGGTTGGACAAAGAACCCCATGTAAGGATTTTAATCTTTTTAAACCTTTATTTGAGCAAGTTCAAAAAGATATTAAAAGTGGGGTAAGAAAGGTCCTTCCTTTTCGTAAAGACGGGAGTATTGAGAAAGATAATTTATTTATTCTCTCTGGCCAGAAAGTT
>CALKDJ010000019.1 GCA_938084195.1 uncultured Methylophilaceae bacterium | reverse complement strand
AATACACCTGCGATTCTCTCATCTTGATTAATTGATGCTACAAAATTTTCAAGCCAGCAATTATTTATTGGAATTGCATCTTGAGTTAAAATCGCAATAAAATCACCAGTTGTATTTTTAATTCCAAAGTTTCGAGTTTTACCATGCCCAAAGTCACTTGGGGGAATCTCAATCAACTTTACGCTAGGAAATGATTTTATAATATCAACAGTATTATCTCTCGAGCCAGAATCAATAACTAATATCTCAAAGAGCCAAGGAGTTTTTTGGTCAAGCAAAGTAATTATTAAATCTGAAATTGTGTTCTCGGCATTTTTTGTTGGAATAACAATAGAAACCTTTTTTTTTTGATTTTCAATCATGCTTAAAGGTTCCTCTTGATCCATTTAGAAGTTAATTGCAAACCATCATTTATTTTTACCGCTGGCACCCATCCAAATTCATTCCTAGCAAGTGTATTATCAAGAACACAATTTGGAACGTCAATTGACCTTGCTTTCTTAAAATTAATGATTATTTTTTTGTTTAATGCATACTCTATTTTCTCAACAAGCTCGTTTAAACTTACTCCAACAGAAGAGCTAATATTAAAGATTGATTTCGAACCGCTGTATGCAACTGCAGACACAATAGCTTCAGAAACATCAGAGATATAAATATAATCTCTCACCACATTACCATCACCCCAGATTTGTATATTTTTTCCCTGAATAGCATTATAAATAAAAGTTGCGACAGCCCCTTGTGATCTATTAAAACTCTGACGCTCACCATAGGGATTTGCAACTCGAAGAATATTAACTTGTATGTCATTTAGAGATTGATATAATAATAAATACTTTTCTATTGCAAGTTTTGTTATTCCGTATGATACCTTTGGATTGGTTGGATGATTTTCATCTAAAGGTGAATACAATGCGTCACCATAAACTGTCCCTCCCGATGAAATAAATATTATCTTTGGAATCTTCATTTCGACCATCTTATCCAACAACTGAATTGACGAAATAAGATTTGTTTTCACATCATTAACTGGGTCATCATTAGAATCTTTTGGGAGCGTCGTTGAAACTAAATGAATAACAACATCTACACCATCTATGGCCCTAGAAATATCATTGGCATTTAAAAAATCTCCGTTGACCCACTCAACTTTTTCATGTGAAACAAATTTGCGGTATGGTATGACTCCGTGACGCTCAAAAATTCTTAATCTGTGATTATCTTGAAGAAGTCGATCAGATAAACTAGATCCAATAAATCCGCCACCTCCAAAGATAACAATTTTCATAGAATAATATCCACTTAATATAAGTAAGAAGATGTGAAATAAAATATTAGTTTTATCATAGATTAAGTGAGTAAAAATAAAAGGTAATGCTGGTAATAAAATTTCTTTTTTATTTATTTCTGTCCAGATCCTCTTTAATCATTAATTCAGTTAATTTATCAATCGTTGTTGATGCTTGCCATCCTAGCTCATTTTTTGCTTTTGTTGCATCCCCAATTAGGAGATCAACTTCAGATGGCCTATAAAATTCTTTATTAATTGTAATTAATGTTTTACCAGTTTTAGAATCAGTACCAATCATATTTAACGCTTCACCACTAAAGTTAATATCAATATCTACAGCGTTAAAAGATTTTATTAAAAAATCACGAACTGAGACTGTTTTACCAGTACTGAGTATATATGTATCTGGTTTGCTAGCGTTTAAAATTTTGTACATTCCTTCGACATATTCTTTTGCAAAACCCCAATCTCTTTTTGCATCAAGATTACCTAGACTAAAACTGGTAATTTTACCCAGCTTAATTTTTGCTACCGAGTCGGTAATCTTTCTAGTTACAAATTCTAAGCCTCTTAATGGTGATTCATGATTAAATAAAATACCGCTTGTGGCATGCATATCGTAAGATTCTCTATAATTAATTGTCATCCAATGAGCAAATAACTTTGAAACTCCGTATGGGCTTCGTGGATAGAATGGTGTTGACTCAGTTTGAGGTGTTTCTTGAACTTTTCCAAACATCTCAGAGCTACTTGCTTGATAAAATTTAATATTTTTATTTACTATCCTTATTGCTTCGAGAATATTCAAAGGGCCTAATGCAGTAATTTTTGCGGTTGTAATTGGTTGTGAAAAACTTACACCAACAAAACTTTGTGCGGCTAGATTATAAACCTCATCAGGTCGATACATCTCTAAAACCCTTATAGATGAACTTAAATCAGTTAAATCATGCTCAACAAGAATCAAATTATCATTGTCATGTATTTGAAGGTTTATTAACCTCCAGAAGCTTGAGGTACTTGATCTCCTATAAGCTCCTATCACTCTATAATTTTTAGATAATAAATATTGAGCTAGATATGCTCCATCTTGACCAGTAATACCAGTAATTAATGCAGTTTTCATATTACGTAATTCTTTTTATAAAAATTTATTATACACAAATTTAACTATTCATCTTGTAAACCATATATGTATCAATCTATGAATAAATTTAAAAATTATAAAATTTCAAACTTTAAAAAAAATGATTATTGGAATAAAAATTACAGCAAAGGTGTATTGAATTATACCTCCGAATTTAAGACATAAATTTTCTAAAACTATAGTAACTTTACACCTCGATACTTTTTGTTAAGCGTTACTCCTTTTTTATTTAATGCTGAACGCACTAACTCATAATTTTCTAACAAGGTCCATTTTTTGGAATACTTAATAATATCCTTTTGTGATTTATTCCATTTTAAACTTGTAAAATATATTTCATCCATTTTTCTTGCGAAATTAACCGGTGTATTTGCTAGCATTTGTTTAGTTACTTTAGGAGACATGCCTTCAAAACCAATATTTGTAGAAACTG
>CALKDJ010000018.1 GCA_938084195.1 uncultured Methylophilaceae bacterium | reverse complement strand
AATTTATCAAGAATTTTTTGTTGTGGGCTAATAAAACCCATAGCTAAAAGCACTAAGTCTGCCTTTATAGTAAATTCAGAATTTGGCACTTCTAGCATCTTGCCATCTTTCCATTGTACTTTTGTCGCGACTAATTCTTTTACTTTTCCATTTTCACCTTTAAAAGATTTAGTAGCAATGGACCAGTCTCTTTCACAGCCCTCTTCGTGGGAGCTAGACGTTCTCATTTTTAATGGCCAATAAGGCCAAACTAATGATTTATTTTCTTTTTCAGGGGGTTGAGGCATCAATTCAAACTGATTAACGGATGATGCACCATGACGATTGGAAGTACCAACACAGTCAGAACCAGTATCGCCCCCGCCAATAACTACTACATTTTTTCCTGTGGCCGTAATTTGGTCTTTCACCCTATCGCCCGCTACAACTTTATTTTGATTTGGTAAAAAATCCATCGCAAAATGAACGCCATCTAATTCTCGTCCTGGTACCGGTAAATCTCTAGGCCACTCAGCACCGCCCGAAAGAATAATAGAATCATATTCCTTAATTAATTGGTCTGGGTCTACATTTTCACCAACATTTTGATTCACTTTAAAGGTTACGCCTTCAGCTTCCATCTGAGAAACTCGTCTATCGATATGAGTTTTTTCCATTTTAAAATCTGGAATTCCATATCGTAAAAGACCGCCAATACGATCGTTTTTTTCATAAACGACTACATCGTGACCAACCCTTGCTAATTGTTGTGCCGCAGCCATACCTGCTGGTCCCGATCCGACTATAGCTATCTTTTTACCCGTTTTATTTTTAGGAGGTTGGGGCTTAACCCAATTATTTTCCCAGGCTTTATCAATGATGGCATGCTCAATGGATTTAATGCCGACGGGATCTGAATTAATATTGAGTGTGCATGATGCCTCACATGGTGCTGGACAAATTCTGCCCGTAAACTCTGGAAAATTGTTTGTGGAATGCAGAACATCTAAGGCTTGTCTCCAATTTTGTTGGACAACTAAATCATTCCAATCAGGAATAATATTATTTACAGGACATCCATTGTTGCAGAAAGGAATGCCACAATCCATACATCTTGCGCCCTGCGTTTTTGCCTCCTCATCTGATAGATGAAGGACAAACTCTTTATAATTCTTTACCCTTTCTGCAGGAGGAATATTTCCTTCAGAAATTCTTGGAAATTCCATAAATCCAGTAACTTTACCCACTTACGCTACCTCCTTGATTGTAGCTTTATGCATATCATTTAACGCTCTCTTATATTCATTTGGCATGACTTTTATGAACTTATCAAGTTCTTTTTCCCAATCAGTTAATATATCCTTTGCAATGGAACTATCCGTAAGCTCTTGGTGTTTACCAATTAAATTTTTCAAGATAGTTTCATCTGGTAAATCTAAATGTCTTGGGCCTTTGGGTTGAATATTTTCTCTTTCAACCTTCTCCAAAGTCACCATAGATGGATTGCAAGATTGCTCAAATGTTCCATCTGGATCATATATATATGCAACACCGCCAGACATACCTGCAGCAAAGTTTTGCCCTGTCTCTCCAAGGACTACTACCGTACCCCCAGTCATGTATTCACAGCCATGGTTTCCTAATCCTTCTACCACCGCCGAAGCACCTGAGTTTCTGACACAAAATCTTTCCCCTGCAATTCCTCTAAAAAAGGTTTCCCCTGAGGTTGCACCATACATGACTGTATTGCCGACAATAATATTTTTATCATTTAATCCTTTAAAATCTTGTGGTGGTCTGATAATAATTTGCCCGCCACATAACCCCTTACCGACGTAATCATTACCCTCACCATGAAGATTAAAGGTAATGCCTTTAGCCAAAAAAGCACCAAAACTTTGCCCGGCAGTTCCTACGAGATTGACTGTTATGGTATTGTCTGGGAGCCCGTTATTCCCATAGCGCTTAGCAATTTCATGAGATAACATGGTGCCTACTGTCCGATTAGTATTAGTGATTGGCATATCAAACTCTATGGATTTTTGTGTTTCGATTGCTGCCAGTGCTTTGCTGATTAGCGCATGATCAATTGCTTTATCTAAGCCATGGTATTGACCCTCAACGTTATAACGAGAGACATCTTTACCCATATCAGGCTGATGGAATATCTTACTAAAATCTAATCCTTGAATTTTCCAATGATCAATACCTTCTTGCATATCCAACAAATCACTTCGACCAATTAATTCATTAAATTTCTTGACCCCAAGAGATGCCATAATTTCACGAATTTCTTCAGCTAAAAAGAAAAAGAAATTCACCACATGTTCTGGCTGTCCGGTAAATCTCTTCCTCAGCTCAGGGTCTTGCGTCGCAATTCCTACAGGGCAAGTATTGAGATGGCATTTACGCATCATAATGCATCCTTCAACCACCAAAGGAGCTGTAGCAAAACCAAATTCATCTGCACCAAGTAATGCGCCCACCACCACATCACGACCTGTTTTCATTTGGCCATCCACTTGCAGGACTACGCGTCCTCTTAATTGATTTAATACAAGCGTTTGTTGAGTTTCAGCTAAACCAATTTCCCATGGAGTACCTGCATGTTTGATAGACGATAATGGAGATGCCCCTGTACCACCATCATGCCCAGCAATTACTATATGATCTGATTTTGCTTTTGCTACACCGGCTGCAACAGTACCTACCCCTGTCTCAGAGACTAATTTTACTGAAATACTTGCATTAGGATTCGCATTTTTTAAATCATGAATCAGTTGTGCTAAGTCTTCAATGGAATAAATATCATGATGCGGTGGTGGAGAAATTAATCCAACCCCAGGAACTGAGAATCGCAGTTTAGCTATATATGCACTTACTTTATGTCCGGGGAGCTGTCCGCCCTCACCAGGTTTTGCCCCTTGTGCCATTTTAATCTGAATTTGATCTGCAGCTGATAGATATTCTGCTGTTACTCCAAAACGTCCCGATGCCACTTGTTTAATTCTCGAGCGCATAGAATCTCCCGCGACCAAAGGGAAATTAGACTCGATAATTTCACTGCCGAGATGCTCAGCTATCGAAGAATCTTTAGTAATGGGTATAAAACGTTTTTTATCCTCACCCCCTTCACCTGTATTTGATTTTCCACCTATACGATTCATAGCAACGGCAAGTGTAGAGTGTGCTTCGGTCGATATAGATCCCAAAGACATTGCTCCAGTGGTAAATCTTTTAACAATTTCCTTCGCAGATTCAACTGTTTCTAAGGGTACCGCTTTTGTTTTTTTAAAGGAAAATAATCCTCTTAATGTTTTGTGTTTTTTTGTTTGATTATTAATGAGCTCTGCATACTCTTTGTAAGTATCAAATTCTTTTTTTCTGGTGGCGTGTTGCAATTTTGCAATCGATTCAGGATTCCACATATGTTCTTCGCCACGAATTCTAAATGCATACTCACCACCGGCGTCGAGTGCGTTCATTAGAACAGGATCACTTCCAAATGCAGCTTGATGAATTTGGCTGACCTCTTCGGCTATTTCCTTGATACCAATTCCCTCAATATTTGTAGCTGTACCTTTAAAATATTTATCCACAAAAATTTGATTAAGGCCTACCGCTTCAAATATTTGTGCGCCACAATAAGATTGGTATGTTGAAATACCCATTTTTGACATGACTTTATAAAGTCCCTTACCAATCGCTTTAATAAATTTTTCTTGAGCTGAACCAAAATCATTTGTTAGGGAATGTATTGTCTCAAAAGTGAGCCATGGACATACGGCTTCTGCACCATACCCTGCTAATAAGGCAAAGTGATGAACTTCACGAGCCGACCCTGTATCAATAACTAATCCGGTATTCGTTCTATTACCTGCTTTAACTAAATATTGGTGCGTGGCAGAGCATGCCAATAATGCAGGAATTGCTTGCCTTTTATTATCGGAAAGCCTGTCAGATAAGATGATAATGTTATAGCCATCTCTCACAGATTTATTTGCTTCATCACAAATTCTCGAAACTGCTCTTTCCAACGCCTGTCCGTCTGTTTCATCGTTTCCTACTGTATAAGTGGTATCAAGAAGAATCGATTTAAATTGTTTATTGGTTAGGTTTTCGATATTTTTTAACTTTTCGAGTTCCTCAATGGTAAGAACTGGTTGGTTTGCCTCTAAGCGTTTTGGTGGATTATCTTCTTCGATTCCCAATAGATTAGGTCTTGGTCCTATAAAAGTAACCAAAGACATCACTAACTCCTCTCTTATTGGGTCTATTGGTGGATTAGTGACTTGAGCGAAAAGTTGCTTAAAATAGTTATAAAGCATCTTTGGTTTGTTGGATAACACTGGAAGGGCTGCATCGTTTCCCATGGATCCAGAAGGTTCTTGACCAGCATCAATCATCGGCTTGATAATAAAATTAATATCTTCCTGAGTAAATCCAAAAGCTTGCTGCATATCTAATAGTGATTCTTGGAGGTTGAATTTATTACTTTTCGAATTTTTAATATCACTAAGAAGAAATCTAGATTGCTTTATCCATTTCTCATAGGGCTTAGCACTAGCTAATAATTTTTTCACTTCACCATCATCAATAATCCTTCCTGCTTGCAAATCAATAAGCAGCATTTTCCCTGGCTCAAGACGCCATTTTTTTACTATTTTTTCCTCTGGAAATTTTAAAACTCCCATTTCAGAGGCCATCATTACTACCCCTTCATCCGTCATTAAATAACGAGCTGGCCTTAAACCATTTCTATCAAGGGTTGCACCTATCATTTGTCCATCTGTAAAAGCTACCGCAGCTGGCCCATCCCATGGCTCCATTAATGCCGCATGATATTCATAAAAAGCTTTTCTTTCTTCATTCATTAATGGATTACCAGACCAAGCTTCAGGAATTAACATCATCATCGCATGAGGGAGGCTATATCCACCTGCTACAAGTAACTCTAAACAATTATCAAAACTTGCCGAATCTGATTGTCCTTCCGGAATAAGTGGCCATAACTTATCTAAATCATCACCGAGTAACATTGACTGCATCTTCTCATGTCGTGCGGTTATCCAATTTTCGTTTCCACGAACAGTATTAATTTCTCCGTTATGCGCAATCATTCTAAAAGGATGAGCAAGATCCCAAGATGGAAAAGTGTTTGTTGAAAATCTTTGATGAACCAGGGCTAATGCAGATTCACATGTTTTATCAAGGAGATCGGGAAAATAAGCTCCTACCTCATTAGCTAACAACATTCCTTTATAAATAATAGTGCGTGATGACATCGATGTAATGTAGAAATTAGCTGGGTCAGAAATTTTTAAGTCTAAAATAAGATTTTCAATTCTTTTTCTTATTACAAATAATTTTCTTTCAAATGCTGCTTGACCATCTGTAAAATCACCCCGCCCGATAAAAATCTGCCGTATAACTGGCTCCACATCCTTAGCAGCTTGAGCGATTTTTTTATTGTTTACTGGGACATCTCGCCAACCAAGTTCCGTTTGTTCTTCTTCCGCGATAACGTTAGAAATTATTTCCTCACATGTTTTTCTTAGCTTTTCATCCTGAGGAAGAAATAACATACCGACCCCATAATTACCGGCCTCGGGAATTTTTATACCTAGTTCTCTCCCTTTTTTTTGAAATAATGTATCTGGAATTTGAATAAGAATACCGGCGCCATCTCCTAGCTTAGGATCGTAGCCAGTAGCACCCCTGTGTGTTAAATTCGTCAGAATTTCAAGTCCTTGCGTGACTATCTTGTGACTTTTTCCACCTTGGCTATTCGCCACAAAGCCGACTCCACATGAATCATGTTCATTATGTGGCGTATATAATCCTTGTTTTTTTGGCGTAGTAAGGTGCTTCATTTAATAAATCTTCTACTTTGTTGGTTGGGACGGTAGATTTTATAACCTTTCGGTCTTTTATTCAATGTTATGATTGGATTTAAATCAATAAGTTCATAGCGCATTAAAGGCTTTATCAGCTGCCTTTAAGGTAAGTTTGATATCCTCTTCCGAGTGAACTGCAGAAACAAAACCAGCTTCAAATGCTGATGGACCAAAATAGATGCCCTCATTCAACATTAAATGGAAAAACTTTTTAAATGCATCCCTATCTGACTGCATAATTTCATCAAAACTATCTGGGGCTTTCTTACTAAAATACATACCGAACATACCACCAACATGACGAGCGCAAAAATCAATATTCTTTTGCTGTGCAGATGCCGTCAATCCATCGACTAAATTGCTTGTTATGGCACTTAGCTTAGTAAAAAAGTGTGGGCGTTGAATTAATTCTAGGGTTTTTAATCCTGCTGCTACGGCGACTGGATTTCCTGACAATGTACCTGCTTGGTAAACAGGCCCCAACGGAGCAAGCTGTTGCATAATTTCTTTTTTTCCACCAAATGCCCCAACTGGCAAACCTCCTCCTATAACCTTGCCTAAAGTTGTCATATCTGGGATGACGTCAAATAATGTCTGTGCACCCCCTAGGTCTACTCTAAAGCCTGTCATTACCTCGTCAAAAATTAATACCACACCATGCTTAGTGCAAAGGGTTCGTAGCGATTGAAGAAATTCTTGATGCGGAATAATTAAATTCATATTACCTACTACGGGCTCTATAATAACGCATGCTATCTCATCACCAGATGAAGCAAATAAATCCTCAAGCGCCTGCGTATGATTATAAGGAAGTGTTAACGTATGCTTAGCAACATCCTCTGGTACCCCTGCTGAACTTGGTTGGCCAAAAGTTAAAGCTCCAGATCCTGCTTTAACCAGTAAGGCATCCGCATGCCCATGATAGCAACCTTCAAACTTTACAATCTTATCTCTTCCCGTATATCCCCTCGCAACTCGAATGGCACTCATGGTTGCCTCCGTTCCACTACTAACCAAACGAACTTGTTCTATGCTTGGAACTAATTTTATAATTTCTTCAGCGATAGCCAACTCACGAGAGGTAGGTGCCCCAAATGATAAGCTATTTTGGGATGCTTGCTTAACTGCGTCCAAAACTTCTGGATTAGCATGCCCTAAAATCATCGGTCCCCAGGAATTAATATAATCAATATATTCCTTGTCATTTTCATCCCATAAACGACTTCCTAAACCTTTTTTAAAAAAGATGGGGGTGCCGCCAACTGACCCAAATGCTCTAACGGGGGAATTTACACCACCTGGAATAAGTGTTTGAGATTGCTCAAATAAACTTAGATTTTTATTCATGCTGATTACTTTCTAAAAGGTTACAAATTTTTCTTGTTCTAGCTTCAATATTACCAGCATTAAAAATAGATGATATCAATGCCACTGCATTAATATCTTTATCCAATAAATTTGGAATATTTTCTAGGTTAATTCCACCAATAGCTACGATGGGTAACTTATAAAAAGTCCTTGCTTGCGCTATAAGCTCTGCAGAGGCTCTCGGAGCATGAGGCTTGGTAGGGGTCGGGTAAAATGCTCCGAAAGCAATATAATCTGCTCTCTCTTTATGCGCTTCTTTAGCTCTTTCGATTGAATTGTAGCAAGAAACACCGATACACTTATTTGGTCCAAGTATTTTTCTTGCTTTATTGATTGTGTCGTCATCTTTCCCTAAATGTACGCCAAATGTATCTAAATGCATTGATAATTCAATATCGTCGTTGATAATCAGTTTAACATTTCTTTTATCACACAACTCTTTTAACGCTGATGCTTGTATTTTTTTTTGATTTTTACCGATCGTCTTTGCTCTGTACTGAATTAGTTTTACTCCCCCATTTATCACCTGTTCAACTTGACTTATTAATAAATCGTCATCAGTGCGATCAGGAGTAATTGCATATAGACCTCTAATTATTGCTGGATCTTGCATTGCCTTTTTCTTCCATCATCTCGTATAGTCTGTCTGGAATATATTGTCCCTTTCCAAGCTTTGAAGCATTTTTTAAGGATTCCCAGGTATATATTTGTGCTTGCTCTACTGCTTTGTTTAAATTAAAACCCAATGCAAGATAAGCTGAAATAGCAGACGCTAAGGTGCAACCAGAGCCATGATAATCCTCCGGTAATCGATCCCAATAAAAAGGATTTACTGTCCCGGATTTTTCATAAAGAGTATTAATCACTTTTTCAGTAGTTTCTTCTGTTCCTGTTATTAATATGTTTTTACATCCAAGTAATTTAAGTCTCTCTGCACACAAATCAATACTTAGATCCTCAAAATTTTCGTTGCCTTCAATTACCATTCTTCTTGCCTCGTGGCTATTGGGTGTAATTAAGTAACTCTTAGGGAATAAAAGTTCCAACATTGCTTTCATCATTTCTTCATTTACCAGATCATCACCTCTTCCTGAGGCTAGAACAGGATCAATAATTAAAGGTATCTCAGGATAATCTTCTAAAATTTCTGCAATAATTCTTATGTTCTCAACACTACCCAATAAACCACATTTAAAAGCAGATATCTCCATATCTCCTAAAATAGTCCTAGTTTGATCATTTACTAATTCTGCATTGATTGCAGTTAAACCTCTAACTCCAATCGTATCTTGAACTGATACCCCTGTTACAATTGACAATGGATTACATCTTAAGCTGGCTATTGTTAAAACATCAGCCTGTAAACCAGCGCCAGAAGTTGCATCTGTTGCAGAAAAAGTCATAACATTTGGTAATTTTTTACTCATAAAATTGTAACGCTTGGTTATATTGGATCAACATCAATGTTCCATTTTATCTTATTCGCGAAAGGATGTTGCCTTATCTGTTGAAGCCAAATATTTAACATATTTTGTATATTTTTTCTTTCAAGTGATTGCACATATATATTAATACGCTCATAACCATTTACACGTTCCATTACTGGCCTTACAGGGCCAAAAATCTGTACTAAAGAACTTATTTGTTCTCCCCATTCAGCAACATCATTAGTAAAAGTCTCAACTAAAGCTAGTTTTTTTGATTCTGCTTTGAGAATTGCACTATATGAATAAGGGGGTAAGTCTAAGGGTTTACGTTCATCCAAGAGGCTATTTGCAAATGCTTCATAGTCATGAGATTTTACAGCTTGAAAGATAGGATGATTAGGAAAATTTGTTTCGATCATTACTTCTCCCTTAAGACTGCCCCTTCCCGCCCTACCAGCCACCTGCATAAGCTGTGAAAAAAGTCTTTCCGAAGCACGCAAATCTGTACTATAAAGGGCATTATCTGCACCTAATACTATTACCAAAGTTAGATTGGGAAAATCATGGCCCTTCGCCAACATTTGTGTCCCAACTAAAATATCGACCTTACCCTGATTCGTTTCTTTAAAAAGATTTTCTAGGGCATTTTTTTTTCGCATGCTATCTCTATCAACACGAACCACCTTAGCCGTTGGTATCATTTCCCTTAAAGAATCCTCTACCTTTTGTGTTCCTGAGCCTACAGGATGTAAATCAGTGTTTCCGCAATCCTCACACTGAACATGCATCCTTCGCTCATAACCACAATGATGGCATTTCATCCTTTTTTGATTTAAATGAACGACCAGTTTTGCGCTGCACCTTTTACAATTAGCGCTCCATCCGCAACTTCCACAAACTAACAACGGAGCAAATCCACGTCTGTTGATAAAAACTAATACCTGCTCTTTTCGATTAATTCGTTCTTGAATCGCTTTAATTATAAGTGCAGATATTGGATAATTTCTATCCTGATTGGTTGGGATAATTTTTATAACAGGCAATGATGCTCTCGCTACAGCTCGCTTATTTAATTTAAGTAACTTATATTTTGCATCCTTCGACTTTGTATTTAGCCAACTTTCTAATGATGGGGTAGCTGTTCCCAGAACAATGGGTATATTTAGATTGCGTGCTCTTACCAATGCAATATCTCTCGCATGATATTTGAAGCCCTCTTGTTGTTTAAAAGACATATCATGCTCTTCATCAATGATAATTAATTTAAGATTTTTTATTGGTGTATAAATTGCCAGCCGTGTTCCTAAAATAATTTGTGCCGCTCCTGATCTTGCTTGACGCCAATTAGCTAATCTTTCTGATGTGTTTAAGTTACTGTGAAGTGTTGCAATTTTTGTATGCGGAAATCGTTTATGAAAACGATTTTCAAGTTGCGGTGTTAAATTAATCTCAGGTACAAGCACGAGCATTTGTGCATCGCCCCCTTTTAAAAAGTTATGTATTAAATTTAAATAAACTTCTGTTTTGCCACTACCAGTGATCCCAAATAAAAGCCAAGGATGAAAAAACTTATCTTTATTTATTTGATTAATGGCAGCTATTTGCTCTTTATTTAGGGTAGGTGCGTTGTCCTCATTATTTTCAATTTTTGGAGACCATTCTTCTTCACTGCATATACCAAGTAATTTTAGATCTTGAATGACTTTTGTTGCATTTGATGCGACAGTTTTTAATGAAGATTGACGTATGGATTGTTTGATCAATATATCGGCTAATTTTTTTTTCGTTTGTTGACGATTCGGGATTGCCATCACCCAATCTTTTGTTAACTTAGAGGTGGCTTTATATATCATTTCCTTTTTAAGGATTACATTTTTATCTTGCTTAATATGGGTCGGAATAATGGATAGAATAGATTGGCCGATTGGATGATGATAATAATTGGCGCTAAATTTTATAAGATGCAAAAGCTCTTTATCACACAGCACTTCGTTGTCTGTGCTAATAATCTTTTTTAATTTATTGGCTGACAAAGAAGAGTTGTCAGCAAATTCACAAACCACTCCAATGACAACTCTTTTCCCAAAAGGCACTTTAACCTGCTGACCTAATAAAACCGATGATCCATCACTTAAATAATCAAACAATTGATCTATTGGAACATCTAAAGCAACTTTTAATATTTTTTTATCTTCATTCATGCTAAATGCATATGATTCCTAAAGAAGTTAATTACAGGATAGGGTAAAATATCTCTTTTAATATAATTGTAACCTTGTGAAAGCTCACCTTACTGATTTACTTTTTTCAATAGTCAAAAAAATGGCGCCTGATATATCCCGTGCTCAAATTATTTTAGAACGGCCTAAACTTATAGAACATGGTGACCTTTCCTGCAACATAGCGTTAATATTATCTAAAAAACTAAACAAGGCTCCTAGAGAGATTGCGCAAGAAATAGTAAATCTTATACCTACCGATGATGTTTTCAAAAAAATCGATGTAGCAGGAGCAGGATTCCTTAATTTTTATTTAAGCCAACATTCACAATACCAAACAATTGCAAACGTCATCAATAAAAATAAAGATTATGGGAAAAATACTGATGGCAATAACCAAAAAATCCAAATTGAATTTGTCTCAGCAAATCCAACAGGGCCTTTGCATGTTGGTCATGGAAGAGGTGCTGCAATTGGAGATTGTCTAGCAAGATTACATGAATTTTCAGGTTGGGAAGTTACGAGGGAGTTTTATTACAACGATGCAGGTGCTCAAATTGATAATTTAACAAAATCGATAAGTGCACGATGTAATAATATTCATCCTGATAATCCAGCCTTCCCAAAGGATGGATATCGTGGTGAATATATTTCTGATATTGCAAATGCCTATCTAAAAAAATCAACTATTGAAAATAATGGGATTACTGTTCAATCAAATGGGGATATTTTTGATAATGAGTCTATAAAATTATTTGCCATAACTTATCTTCGTAAAGAACAAGATGAGGATTTACAAGCCTTTAAAACCCAATTTGATGTCTACAGCCTTGAATCCTCTTTTTACACCAAAGGAAAAGTAAAAAGCATAGTGGCGACCCTAAAAAAAGAAGGTCATACCTACGAAAAAGATGGAGCATTATGGTTAAAAACAACAACTTTTGGGGATGATAAAGATCGAGTAATGCAAAAAAGTAATGGTGATTATACTTATTTTGTTCCTGATGTTGCATATCATTTTGATAAGTGGGAAAGAGGCTTTGATCGAGTCATCAATGAGCAAGGTGCTGATCATCACAGCACAATCAACAGAGTAAAGGCAGGGTTACAAGGTTTAAATAAAGGAATTCCTATAACTTGGCCTGAATATATTCTCCATCAAATGATCACTGTTTTAAAAAAAGGTGTTGAGGTAAAAATATCAAAACGTGCTGGAAGTTATGTAACTTTAAAAGACTTAGTAGATGAGGTTGGTTGTGATGCAACCCGCTATTTTTTGGTAGCAAGAAGACCTGATTCGCAGTTAGTATTCGATATTGATTTGGCTAAATCACAGAATAATGACAACCCTGTATATTATATCCAATATGCTCATGCAAGAATTCATAGTGTGCTTTCACAATGGGGAAAAGATTTAAGTAGTTTGAAAGATAATCAGCAGTATAATTATGACTCACCATTTGAAAAAAAATTAATTAGAAAAATAGACGAATTTCCAGAAATGATTGAAACGGCAACCCAAGAATTAGCGCCTCATCAAGTAGCAAATTTTCTGAAAGATTGTGCTGCTGATTTACATGGATACTACAATGATACAAAGTTTTTAGTTGATAATGAAGATGAAAAAAGAGGTCGGTTAGCTTTAATTTATGCCGTTCAAAATATTTTGAAAAATGGTTTATACCTATTAGGTATTTCCGCTCCAGAAAAAATGT
>CALKDJ010000017.1 GCA_938084195.1 uncultured Methylophilaceae bacterium | reverse complement strand
CGATCCAATTAAACAAACCAAACACACATATGCACATGTATGTATAAGCTTTAAACTCTAAATCAATAAATTCAGATATGGTTAAAATGAAAAGACCGACCAATATAGTGATAATAATGTAAGTTTTTTTTTGTAGATCTTTTTTTGAAACCCAACAATGCTCTAATAATTTGAACAGTTCAACCATCACAATTGCTGTAATAATATAAATAAGTATTCTAAAAAATATTGGGGGTAAAACAAAAAAACAAAGTAAGAATACCAACATCATGACTACTGCGGAGATAATTCGTAGTTTAAGCATGCGTATGATCCAACAACCCACCAAATTTTCTTTGTCTTTTTTGATACCAGTCCAAGGCCTCAATAAAATGCTTCTCAGAAAAATCAGGCCATAGCGTATCGATAAAAAATAATTCAGCATAGGCAATTTGCCATAAAAGAAAATTACTTATCCTTTTTTCACCACCCGTCCTTATAAGTAGATCGACGTTTGGCATTCCAGCCGTATCTAAGTTATCTGCTATTTTTTTCTCACTCACTTGTTTCTGGTTTGCCTTTATTAGTTTATTTACAGCTCTCACAATCTCTGCCCGACCACCATAATTTAAAGCTATATTTAGAACAAGCCCATTATTTTTGGCACATTTTTTTTCTAAATTATTAAGTTGTTTTTGTAAATTTTTTGGAAAAACCTTATTGTCACCAAGAAAATGAATGACGATATTATTGTTAAATATTTGATCGCTAGCCTTTGTGACAGATTCATCAATAAGCTTTAAAAGGCCTTTCACTTCTTCAGGGGGACGGTCCCAGTTTTCAGTACTAAAGGTAAAAAGCGTTAGGTATTTTATGTCGTGCTGTACTGATAATTTGACAATAGTTTGGGCAGATTGCAGTCCTTGAGAATGCCCAGCTATTCGCGGTAGGACCCGCTTTTTAGCCCAACGACCATTGCCATCCATAATTACCGCAATATGTTTGGGTACTTTTTTCGGCTTGAAGAAATATTTTTTTAGACTATTAAACAAAAAAAGCCTATATAACTAAAAGATCTTTTTCTTTTGCATCAACCAATTGATCAACATTAGCAATAAATTGATCAGTCGTTTTTTGGATATCATCTTGCGCTCTTCGCTCATCATCCTCACTAATCTCTTTATCTTTACTGAGCTTCTTTAGTGCATCGTTGGCATCGCGCCGGGCGTTTCTAATTGCTATTTTGGTATTTTCGCCTTCTGATTTCACTACCTTAATTAACTCTTTTCTGCGCTCCTCGGTCAAAGGAGGCATAGGCACACGAATAAGATCACCAGAAGTGGCTGGATTAAGTCCCAAATCACTTTCCCTAATAACTTTCTCCACCGCAGCTATCATGGTCTTTTCGTAAGGCTGAATATTAATGGTAGTTGCATCACCTAACGTTACTCCTGCCACTTGATTCAAAGCAGTCTGTGAACCATAGTAATCCACAGTTAAATGATCAAGAATACCAGTATGGGCTCTTCCTGTTCTAATTTTAGACAGATCACTTTTGAGAGCCTCTAGGCTATTTTGCATCTTACTATTTGTATTTTGTTTAATTTCATCCATCTGGATATTCCTTTATTAAATATTAACTAAGGTCCCCTCTTCCGATCCTATTAAAATATTTTTTAGGGCATTCTCCTTAAAAATATCAATAACACCGATAGGTAATTTTTGATCTCTACACAATGTGAAGGCAGTTGCATCCATTACCTTTAAGTTTTTTTGAATGGCATCATCAAAGGTAATCGTCTTATATCGTTTTGCATCAGGATTTTTAACAGGATCTTCTGAATAAATACCATCTACTTTTGTTGCTTTGATCATGATTTCGGCATTTATCTCCATGGCTCTTAATGCTGCTGCGGTATCGGTTGTAAAAAATGGATTCCCTGTGCCAGCAGCAAAAATCACTATTCGCTTATCCTCCAGGTATTTTATCGCCTTACCTCTAATGTAGGGTTCAACTACTTGATCAATATTTATGGCAGATTGAACACGACTTACAACACCCTCATGCTTCATGGCATCTTGAAGGGCCAATGCATTCATAACAGTTGCCAACATACCCATATAATCTGCAGTAGCTCTGTCCATTCCTGCTGCACCCAGTGCAACACCTCTAAAGATATTTCCACCACCGATCACGACCGCAACTTCAATACCTAATTCTTTTGCTACCTTAATTTCCTTGACAATCTTTGTCACGATCTCAGGGTTGACGCCGAAAGCATCTTGCCCCATCAAAGCTTCACCTGATAATTTGAGTAAGATCCTATTGTATTTAGCTTTGGCCATAGTTTAGTGTTTGTAATTTATCTTGTTATTTTATATGGTTTTGGTTAAAAAAAAAGGATTGTAATAACAATCCTTTTCTAAAAAATCATATTGCTTAAACCTTAGAGGCCGCCGCAACCTCGGCAGCAAAATCTTCTTGTTTCTTTTCAATGCCCTCACCTACGGAGTACATTGAAAAAGCATGCAGTGTTGCATTGTTTTTAGATAACAGTTCATTTATAGAAACTTTATCATCCTTAACGAAAGCCTGACTAAGCAAAGTAATTTCTTTTAAAAATTTATTCACTGTGCCTGTAGCAATTTTTTCTAACATCTCCTCAGGCTTACCTGCCTCTTTGGCCTTTTCGATCGCAACCCGTCTCTCAGTATCTATGAGCTCAGGATCCACCCCAGATTGATCTATTGCTTTCGGTTTAGCTGCTGCAATATGCATGGCGATATCCTTACCAAGTTCATCGTTACCGCCCTCTAAATCTAAGATAACCCCAATTTTTGCCCCATGTATGTAGCTATATAAAGTGCCCTTGGCATCCATAAGATCAAATCTTCTCGGGGTAATATTTTCCCCAATTTTACCTACTAAACCGGTACGTAATTCTTCGACTGTTTGACCATCAAGATTCACTTGGGCTAGATCTTCAACATTAGATGGTTTTTTTTCTACTACCACTTGTGCAAGTTGACTTGCAAATTTTTGAAATTCTTCATTCTTTGCACAAAAATCCGTTTCTGAATTAATTTCAATTAAACATCCTGACTTACCATCTTTAGTAATAAATGATGACACCACTCCTTCGGCAGCAATTCTTGAGGAGGCTTTGGATGCTTTATTACCAAACCGTACGCGCAGAATTTCCTCTCCTCTTTGCATATCGCCTTCAGCCTCAATAAGCGCCTTTTTACAGTCCATCATAGGTGCATCTGTTTTGCTACGAAGGGCCATAACCATACTTGCAGTAATTTCAGCCATTTAAATCTAAACTCCTTTTAAAATTTATTGATTACTCTTCGGGTTTCTCTTCAGAGGTTTCCTCTTCAGCAGCCATCTTGGCCACTGCTTCAATGGCACTATTTTTTCCTTCCAAAATAGTATCTGCCATTCCTCTTGCATACAAACGAATAGCTCTACTTGAATCGTCATTGCCAGGAATAACGTAAGCAATGTTTTCGGTTGAATTATTAGTATCCACTACCCCAATAATAGGAATACCAAGCTTAGTAGCTTCAACTACCGCACCACTTTCAAAACCCACATCCACAACAAAAATTGCATCAGGAAGTGCAGTCATATTTTTAATGCCACCGATAGAACGCTCGAGTTTGTCATAATCTCTTTTAAGATTTAATGCTTCTTTTTTTGTAATTTTATCTAAACTACCGTCTTCAAACATGGTTTCAAGCTCAACTAATCGTTTGATGGATTGTTTTACGGTTTTAAAGTTGGTTAACATGCCTCCAAGCCATCTATGATTGACATAAGAACATCCGGCTCTAAGAGCTTCTTCTTTGATTATTTCTCTTGCTTGCCTTTTGGTCCCCACAAAAAGAATACGACCTTTATTAGCAGCCAACGTCTTTGCATACTTGGTGGCCTCCATAAACATCGGTAGAGTTTTTTCTAGGTTTACAATATGAATTTTATTTCTATCACCAAAAATAAATGGTGCCATTTTTGGATTCCAATAACGGGTTTGGTGTCCAAAATGAACGCCCGCTTCTAACATTTGTCTCATCGTAATAGACATGTGTTTCTCCTATAAGGGTTAATCACTGCATTAAGCCTAAAAATGACTAACTTTTAAAAAGTAGCACCCTTAAAAAGGCCTAATGGAAATTTTTCGTAATGCTTAAAAGCCGCTATGATAACATAATTAATTATTATTTTGCCTTAAATCTATTGAAATAAACTACCATGACCATAACCATAAAAAATGAAGATGACATCAAAAAAATGCGTATTGCTGGTCAATTAGCATCTGAAGTTTTAGACTTTATAACGCCCTTTGTAAAGCCAGAAATTACCACAGAGGAGATTGACAGGTTATGCCACAACTTCATGATTGATGAACAAAAAACAATCCCAGCACCCCTAAATTACGCACCTCCGGGTCACACACCTTATCCTAAATCACTTTGTACATCAGTGAATAACCAAATATGCCATGGTATACCTGGGCCTAAGATTTTAAAAAAAGGGGATATCGTAAATATTGATATTACTGTGATCAAAGACGGTTATCACGGAGATACCAGTCGGATGTTTTATATAGGAGAACCCTCTATCCTTGCAAAAAGGCTATGTGATACTACCTATCAATGTATGTGGCATGGTATTACTCAAGTCAAGCCGGGTAATCATTTAGGTGACATTGGACATGCCATACAAAATTATGCTGAGGATCATGGTTTTAGTGTTGTAAGAGAATTTTGTGGTCATGGTATCGGTAAAGTGTTCCATGAGGATCCACAAATCCTTCATTATGGCAACCCTGGTGAAGGTATTGAGTTAAAAGAAGGAATGGTTTTTACAATTGAGCCCATGATTAATGCCGGTAAAAGAGATATTAAAATGTTATCTGATGGATGGACGGTAGTAACGAAAGATAGAAGCTTATCAGCTCAATGGGAACACACCATTTTAGTTACCAATGAAGGTTTTGAAGTACTTACCGTGTCGGAAGGGACTCCAAAACCATGGAATCCAACGAAATGATTCAAGCCATTAAGAGACAATACCAAGAAGACTTTGAAAGAATTAATAAAAAATTTCTTGAATCACATAATAGCCAATCTTACACCACCATTCATTCAAGAATAATAGACGAACATTTGAAAAGTCTTTGGGTAAGTTGCAACATACCTGAAGAGATATCCTTAATTGCAGTAGGTGGGTATGGGCGTGAAGAATTATTTCCCTATTCCGATATTGATATCTTAATTCTTATTCCTAACAAAAATACCAAAGAAACCAATGAAAAAGTTTCCTCCTTTATTACTGCCTGTTGGGACATTGGCATGAAGATAGGTCATAGTGTAAGAACCTTAAAAGATACCCGCTTTGAAATTCATAAAGACATCAAAACTACTACTAACCTATTAGAGTCAAGACTTATAAAGGGTTCGAAGCAAGATTTTATTGCATTATCTGAATGCATTAGAAATGAAATCAATCAAAGGCAATTTTATATAGAAAAATTAAATGAACAAAAATTACGACATAAAAAATATAGAGATACTGCTTACCAGCTTGAGCCAAATGTAAAAGAGAGTCCCGGTGGGCTTAGAGATCTGCATATGGTACTTTGGCTGGGAGCAAGTCAAGATAAAGGAAATAACTTCAAAACATTACTTACAAATAAAGTTATCGACAGAAGTGAATTTAACAAAATACGATTTCATCAAAATCGCATTAGGAAAAGAAGAATATTGCTTCATTTGTTAGCACAAAGTTCAGAGGATAGATTAATTTTTGATTTGCAAAATAAGCTTGCTGAACATTTAGGCTATAAAAATACTGGTTATAAAAAAGCGAGTGAAAGAGTAATGAAAACCTATTATAAATCAGTTAATTACATAATTTTATTCAATGAAATTATTATTAAAAAATTAGATCCTTTGCAACATAAAAATACTACGATTAAACACAAGTTACCGCTTTATGAATATGACAATTTATTAGAAATAAAAAAGATCACTAAGAATAGTTTTATTAAATATATTTTTGAGCCATTTATTGTTTTTCAAGAAAATAAACATCTCAATGGATTTGGCCCCAACCTCTTAGGACTTCTTGATTCGACATCCAACCTTATCAATAAAGAGAAACGATTAAATAAAAAAATGCGTAATGATTTTTTTGCAATATTTCAAGGTAAGGAAAAAGTTAACCGATCCCTTAGGCTTTTAAATAAATGCAATATCCTTGGTAAATATATTCCTGCCTTCGGAAAAATTGTAGCGCAAATGCAGCATGACCTTTTTCATGTGTATACCGTAGATGAACATACGTTAAACGTTATTGATAATATTCGAAGATATAGTAGAACAAAATTAAAGTATGAATTTCCAGAGTGCCATAAAATTTTTATGAAATTTGATAAGCCCTATATTTTATATTTTGCTGCTATCTTTCATGATATTGCTAAAGGGCGTGGTGGAGATCATTCTGAAAAAGGTGAGAAGATTGCGAGAAATTTTGGATCATTATTCAATCTTAACAATCAAGATATAGACATCATAGCCTGGTTAGTTAAATCGCATCTCTCACTTTCGCAAGTAGCCCAAAAAAGTGATTTATCGGATCCCGAGGTAATACAGACATTTTCTATTCAAATGGGTAACCAGTATCGATTAGACGCTCTTTATCTGCTCACTGTAGCCGATATTCGGGCCACCAGCCCGCACGTATGGAATCAGTGGAAAGCGACACTTTTAAAAGATTTATATAACTTAACATCAGCTAACCTGTTGAATAAATCAATCTCTCCTGAGAAGCTCATTAAAAAAAGAAAGGCTGCTACCACTAAAATATTATCATCATATGGAATTGAGCCTAAATTAATGAAAAAGATTTGGACTAATCTTGGTGAGGATTATCTGTATAAATTTGATGAGCATGACATTGCGTGGCATACCCGAATACTGGTTAATTATGATGACGGTAATTCAGTTGTTAAATCACGACATGCCAGAGATGGTAATGGATTAGAAATTTTCGTGTACTCCAAAAATGCGGATAATCTTTTTTTAAAAATCACTAATTTTCTTAATGATAATCAATTGGATGTTACCCAAGCAAGAATTCTGACCACCAGTGATAATCATGCTTTAGATGTATTTAGTGTGTTAATTGAAGAGACTTCAAGTACATCCTATGACTTAATTTTCGATCATATCGATAAAGAGCTTACTAAAATTGTTGATGATACCAACGCAGAGGCAAAGCCTCAAAAAACTTCTAAATCAAGGCAAGCATCACATCATCAATTTAAAACTGAGATCACATACACCAAATTACCAAAGAACCTTTATGAATTTCAGGTGGTTACTGGAAAACAAAGGGGCTTACTAAGTTTATTAGCAAATGAAATTAACAAAAATGGATTCTCAATACAAAATGCAAAAATAAATACTTTGGGTGAGCGTGTTGAGGATTTTTTTGTTCTCTCCCCGCACAAGTTAGCCACCCTACCAAATTTAGAAAACCTCAAAACAAATATCAATGAGCAAATCACAAACGTTAGCACAAAATAATTTTAGTTTGAATCAGCCTAAAAGTCTTCGTACATTATTCTTTACCGAAATGTGGGAGCGCTTTAGTTATTATGGGATGAGAGCCCTTCTGGTGCTTTACCTAGTTAAGTCACAAAATTATTCTGATCTAGATGCTATTCATATATATGCCATATACACTGGCTTAGTTTATTTAACACCAATCATAGGAGGCTATCTATCTGATCGATATTTAGGTCAACAAAAGGCTATTTTAATTGGTGGTATCACCATGATGCTTGGCCATTTA
>CALKDJ010000016.1 GCA_938084195.1 uncultured Methylophilaceae bacterium | reverse complement strand
ATACGGGCTGCCAAAGACAGGACACCCAGAAAAAAGACTTTCAATTATAGCCAAGCCAAAAGGCTCATTCCACCGAACAGGAAAAACTAAACCTTTTGAAGTTTCCATAATTTTGTATTTTTTAGCATTATCGACCATTCCATGAAATCGGGCAATTGGATCAAGCGTGAACCTAAAACCCATATTAAAATTTAGTCGATTACCTCCAAGAATATCAATCTTACCTGAATTTGCTTTTCGGGCACATTTAATTGCACCAAGAACATTTTTTTTCTTCCACGCAGCTTTGCCTAGAAAGTGAAACTTGTCTCGTCTTGAGGAAATATTGAAGTCCTGAGGGTTATTAAGACAATTATAGACAAAACAATCTCCGCTGTGCCTATATGCTTGGTCTTTTGATATGAAAACAGTCTGTTGAGGTAATTTTTCTCCATATGTAGCGTTACCCTCCAAAGTATAAATATGCGGACAATCTATATTTTTTGGAACCAATGAGAAAAAATGTATTATATCAACAATATCAGAAACTGAGTCGAAAAACGAAGGGTCGTTATGAAACTCTATACACTCAGCAAAATCGCATCTTGATCCTTTAGGTGCCAAAAGTTTTATTTCATGACCAAGCTTATTTAATTCATCACACAAGTCCCATATTACACGTTCAGCACCACCATAATATTTTACTGGCAAACGAACGCTGGAAGTAATTGCAATTCTCATTTATCCAAACTTTAGATATTAAATGTTTGTAGTGCGAAGCTTCGCATACTTAAGGAAAACATAGAATGCAGAATTAATTGCAATTACAAGACCTGGGAAACCGTCCATAAAGCCACATTTTAAAAAATAGCATCTTAGGAATCTCCAAAAAGATCTAGCTAATATAAGTAGTAGGGCAGGAGGACTAACAACAGCATCGACTGATTCGACATAAAGATCAGAGTAAAGATTGGATTTTTCTACCAAATGATTAATTCCGTCATAGGAATAATGCAAAATATCACCATTCATTTCCTTAATCCTACCATTTACTTTCAAAAATTCATGAACTGGAGGGCCTGACCACTGCCCCATACCTAGACGCGACATTCTAGTTATTGTATCAGGATACCAATCACCATGGCAGATCCATCTATTTAAAAAAAAGCTTTTGCGATCAAAAGATATGCCATTGTAACCTGTAGAGGAAAGGTCAAGGAAATGCTTGAGTGAAATTTTTAATTGATCAGATAAAACTTCATCAGCATCTAAATTAAGTGCCCATTCACTTGTGCACTTTGACAAAGCAAAAGACTTCTGGTCTCTATAATTTGTCCATTTATGCTCGATGCATATTGCACCCTTGGAAGTAGCTATCTCTACAGTTCGGTCCGTGCAATTATTGTGGACTACTATTATCTCATTAGAAAACCCCTTGCAGGAGTCTAAGCAACGACCAATCCTTTTTTCTTCGTTAGAAGCAACAATGTATACACTTAAGGACATTCTTTTTCAGGTAAATTATTAAAACTTGCACTACAAAATAGCATATAGCAGAAGATAAAAAACAATGTTGCATGCATTGATCCTATGAACGGACTGTCGGTTAGAAAGAACATGACATATGAGCAAACCAAAACCAATCCATAAGAAGAGAATTCAGTTTCCCCTTTTCGTCTCAATGCTAATAAAATAAAAATTAACACTGAAATGAATAGTATTGTTGAGAAAAAACCAAATAAACCCCGCATTACTAGGTCTGAGATGAATTGATTATGAGAATGTGTTGTGTTTCTAAGAAATTCCTTATCATATCCTACCTTTACCATTGTGTCTTTAAATCCTTTCCTCCCAGAACCAAAGAAAGGGGATTCAAGAAAAGCAAGGTAACCGTATTTCAGAAAATTGTACCTTATCGCAATGCTTGTAGTTCCATCAAATTGATCATTTTCAATAGATTCTCGAAGTAAATCAAAATTTTTAACAGTAGAATCTAACCTATCTTCTAGAGTAGGTATAAGATTTACCACGGTAAGACCTGAAAGTATAGAAAGCGTAATAATTAAAAGAATGTTTTTGAATCTAATATTACCATACCTTAAATAAATTACACAAAAAGTTAGGAATGGGATACATAGCATAACCCCCCTTGTTTCTGATAAAACCACTGATAAAAATGCCATTAATGCGGGAATTAAAAAAATAATTTTCTTCCTTAAAGTTTTTTTATCAAAAGAGATAAAAAGTGCTATCGAACCAAGAATTAAACTTATCTGTGCTCCAGAAATACAACTATTATTGTAGGACCTCGATACATCGAAGAAAACAAAGTTTATGATAACAATACTTGATGTAGTAAATGTTGAAACAAAAATTAAAACTTCAAGGAATTTGTATGATTTTACTTCTTTAAATAAAAAGTACAATGGAATAAGCAGAAAGAATCGTGATGGGTGGTCAATGTCTCTTAAACTGAACAATTGGTCATTAAAAATGTAAATTAGAAATGAACAGGAATATAGAGCAAAAGAAGAAAGCATAAGTTTCTCGATGGATAATAACTCCATTTTTCTTGATAAAAAATAGTAAATGCCAATTAAAACGAGAAGGAGAATTGAAATCTGGTACAATAAACTAAAATCATTTATAAATATAAAAACAATGAAAATGAGAATTAAATTGAGATACTTCACTTAACCAAATTGAAATACTTAAGAACAACGCAACGAGATAAAAATGAAATATCCTTTAAGGGGAAAAATTTAGATACAAATTTATTCGCATTATTTATAATATGGTTACAAAGATCATTGTTTTGCCTGTAAGTATTATAAATTTCTTCGATATCCGAAAAATCATCCTTAATTTCAATGTAGTGGTGGTTCGGTATCAGTGTTCCCTCCTTGAACCAAGTTTCAAATTTCGGGCGTGGCATTATGCATACTGAATTAGATGACATTATCCATTTTAAATTTGTAGCAACATCATTTCCCTCTAACGAGAGGATGAATTTATATTTAAGCTGT
>CALKDJ010000015.1 GCA_938084195.1 uncultured Methylophilaceae bacterium | reverse complement strand
CTTCCCAAGTAAGTTTAGGATTTAAATCCGAACAAGGATCATTAGCTATAGATGCAAGGTGAATAACCACATCCAAATTACTCATAGGGACTTCATCAATATTTCTTATATCTGCTTTTAATACCTTTAAATTTTTATGGGGTTTTAAAAAATTTCCAAACCACTGAGTATCTATAACTGTAACCTCATGACCAAGGTTTAATAATTTTGGAACAAGCACATTTCCTTTGTAACCGCATCCACCTGTAACTAGAATCTTCATAATTAAATCTCTTTACCGTCTATTGGAAAATAAAAATGTACACCCTTTTCAATCAAATGTGCATTTCTTTCAAGAATCTCTTTTTTAAAATTCCAAGCAAGAACATAATAAATGTCTGGGACAATATCAACTTCATCCTCTATTAGGATCGGAATATGCATGCCTGGCGAAAACAAACCTTTTCTTAAAATATTTCTTTCAAGTAATACGGGAATTAAATCAGTGCCAATTCCAAAATAATTTAACAAAGTATTACCCTTTACTGGAGCGCCCATACCGTAAACTAGTTTACCATCATCTTTTGCTTGATTCAGGAAAGATAAGTTTTTGGTTTTTAAAAACTCTATCTGCTTGGCTAAAGCCTTGTAAGTTTCAATATTGTTTAGATTTGAAACTTCTTCAGAGGAGATATAACTTTTATAACGCCCTGATTTTAATTTTCTTCCTTTATGTGTAACATGCGCGATCATCTGCCCACCATGTATATGAGCAAGATAGCAATCAAAAATTTCCAAATCATGCATTTCAAGAAGTTGATTTAAAGTTTTTAGTGAGTAATAAAGGAGGTGTTCATGGTAAATTTGATCAAAGGCAATATTTTCTATTATCGATTTAATATATAAAAATTGCACAACAAAAATACCTTCATTTTTTAATATTTTTTTGATACCAGCTGTTACAGAATGAAGCTCTTCAAGATGAAAAAAAACACCAGCAGCATTAATAACATCGAACTTCTTATTTAGATGATTAGCGAAATCTTCATTAAAAAAAGCATGAACTGTTTCAATACCGTCTCTGTTTGCAATTGCTGAAGTTCTTTTTGATGACTCGACCCCAAGAACATCCCAACCAAGATCTTTAAAATGTTTTAGTTGAGTTCCGTCATTAGAACCTATATCTAAAACACATTTTTTCATATCATCTTTAAAAATATTATTAAGATCTAAGGCAATATTTTTAAAATGATTTGATAAACTTTTCGTTACACCAGAAAGATAAGTGTGATCAGAAAACATTATTTCTTTAGGGACTGTGAAATCCAGTTGCGCTGTGGAACAATCAGAACAAAATAATACTCGAAGTGGGTAAAAATTTTCTTTTCCCAATTCTTCTTTTTTTAAGAAATTATTACACCAAGGCTGTCTTCCCAAATCAATAACAGGTTCTAAGTTGATAGAATTGCATGCACGACATTTCATAAATATATTTACTTTACAATATGGGATTAATCAAAAAAACTAGAATTCTTTATAATAAATTTTTCAGCTAACAACAAATCATCCGGGGTTCCAATATCAATAAAGTTTGCGGGAGATTCTATAACTTTAATCTTTATATTATCCTTCAGAAAAGTGGGTATAACGTCCTTCTCCATTGATAAAACCTTATCATTCAGGTTCAGAAAATAGCTCTTATCAACCAGATAGATACCAGCGTTCACAAGCCCAGTACCAGCTACCTTTTCATCAAAACTTTTTAAAAAACTAGAATCTTTTTCAAGTTTTAATGTTCCGTACTTTGAAGAATTAATGACCTTTTTTGCCCAAATACAATTATAGTTTATATTTAAATCCAAATCTAGATCCTCCAAAAGTAATGAGTCTCCATTCAAAATAAGCAACTTATTCTCGCTAAAAGAATAATTGTTAATAACATTAAGAATTGCACCGCCCGTTCCAAGAGCATCTTTTTCTTTGATTAAGGTTAGATTAAAGTCCACTTTATTGTAATCATTTAAAAATATTTCAAAAGAATTACTTAAGTAGCCAGTCGATACAACAGCTTTTGAAAGTTTATTTCTTTTTAAAAATTTGAGTACCCAAAATAAAAAAGGTTTTTTATTAACAATTAAAAGTGGTTTTGGTGTTTTTTCTGTCAGATGACCAAGCCTTTTTCCAAATCCACCTGCAAGAATAACAGGGAGGCACTCCACTATACATTTCCAAATTTATTATTTTTAAAAATTGTATACCCTTTAATAAGCTCTCTAATGCCTCTATCTAAATTCCATTCCGTCCTAAATCCAGTTGATAATATTTTCTTATTTGAAACAAAATAATCACGCTTGTCAGGATCCTCTCCAATAGGAGCTTCCAGAATTACAAACTCCGGAAGATGTGCTTGAATAGACTGACATAGTTCTAATTTAGATAGATTAGCATCATCCAAGCCCACGTTATATGCATTGCCACGCATCTGATCAAAATTCTTCAATGCATGCAAAAATACATTTGCCACATCTTGAATATGTACATAATTTCTTTTAAAGTGCCCTTCAAAGACTACTACTGATCGGTCATGTAATGCTCTATAAGTAAAGTCATTAACGAGTAAATCGGTTCTCATGCGTGAAGACATCCCAAAAACTGTTGCTAATCTGAATGTAACACTATTGTCTCGAGCAAGCACAGCCCTTTCAGCATTCACCTTAGTAATACCGTACAATGAAATAGGATTTAAAGGACTGTCTTCAGTACAATGCTTGTCCTTCTCTCCAATTCCATATCCACTATTAGATACTGGCATGATTATTCGCTGCGAAGAGCTCATCAATCTGCATAACATTTCAACTGCTTCTTGATTGATAGTCCGAGTTCCGATAGGGTCGTTTTTGCAAATCGGTGCACCAACCAATGCAGCAAGAGGTATCACAACATCTGCATTGGTTAACAA
>CALKDJ010000014.1 GCA_938084195.1 uncultured Methylophilaceae bacterium | reverse complement strand
TATGAAAATCAAATAACTCATCCACTTCTTTGCGTTTCATACCTGAACAACCTGGTAAAAAAATAACATCTTTTGAGCCTTTTTTTCCGCTTTTGATTTTTGAGCCTAGAGCAAAATTCATCCACCAGTTTCTCCACCAGTTATGAATCGTACAAACAGTAAATTTATTTTCTGAAGCATTTGAGGCGTATTGTTTTAGTACATTTTGAAACATGGCTATCGCAACACCCCCCTTTTTTTTACTGACTGTGTGAGCTCTAAGGAATGCAATTAAAGTTTTACCAGTTCCTGGTGGTCCTGTTACTAAGATTTTTCCATTTAAGGGCGCCTCAATATAGATATCAGTTTGCTCTTGGCTCATATCAGCCTCTGTAGGCATTCTCATATTAAAGAGCCTTTGTTAACTGTTCGATTATCTGGCTGAAAAAACCATAATTATGATTTTTTTCATCATTACCCAACAGAAGCATCCTATCCAATAGCGAGTTATGACTAACGCACGAAGTTTCAGAAAGAAGTGTGCATGAGTGGCAGGCTGCTCTGTTTAGTCCATTAATCCCTTGTCCAGCCAGCTCACTACAAACTGGATCGGCCGAGCACCATTGTCCTCGTTCAAGTGCAGTTATTAAGGTCGGGATAAGCCTATCTTTATAACCCTGTCTGACGAGTCCACCCATAGATCCTTCGGCATCAGAATCTGCTGTATAAATTAAAATACCAGACATAGGAGAATCATTTTCTGACGCATAAATTCTTTCTCGTAAAGATGATGCTGCATACCCACATTCAAATGAAAGCTGCCTGATGAGTAAATGAGCTAGTGTATGAAGTAGTACGAATTTTGGTGTGGGCTCTGGTAAAAAATCAAGCTCCATTTGTTCATATTTTTTTTGGATAGATTGAAGCCTCTTTTTGATTGCATCTTCATTTTTTTTACTCCATGAATCAATTGCCTTTTCATTTATTGATAAAAAAATACCTTCACCAAAGACCTCCCTAGCTGGTAACCAATTAATGTTATTACCTAAGTCCACCGGGACAAATTCTTCTTGAGAAGGCCTAATTCTGTGAAATCCTCTTAAAGCAGTAACCTCTCTGAGCTTTTTAACTAATACTAGCTTATCAATCACCTCTTTGAAGCCAAATTCAATATCTCCTATGAACTCCTCCTTTGCTTCAAAGTTTTTATTGGTATTTTTAGTTGGATTAGTGAGGACTTTCCACTCCTCGAATAAAATTTCCTCCTCATTAATAACAATTTGATCTGAAAATTCTTCTGTTTTATTATTACCTACTTCTTCATTTGCAATGCGTAAAACTTCTTCTATTGAACAATTAGCTTTCTTTGCGATTTCATCAGCAAAAGCTTCTAGAGCCGCTTCATTTCCTTCAGAATTGTGAAGTTTTTTGAGAATCAGGTTGTATAAGTTATTCGATTTTATTTCATGCTCTAATTCATTTGTTTTGCCAGGATTGTCTTGACCAAATGGAATGTCTAGTGCGGATATTAATTTTGGATAATATAAGTTACTTGCACTTCTTTGAACCGCTCGAATTTCTCCATCACATTTAGGATTCTCTGGCCATCTTTCCCATGGCTGAATTCCCATACAATGAATTCCAATTTGGCCTAAACCAGCGTCTTTGGAGGTTATATATTTCAAATCTCTAGATGAACCACATTCCTCACAAATAACTGTTGGCAATGCAGGACCACCAGATTTTCTTAGAGATTTATATTTTAATTTATTTTTAACTTTGCACCCACTATTCGAAAACGAATGTGCCCAGTAATGCCAATCAATATCTGAGACATGCCCCTTATCACAAGCCATGACATATCTCATAGGTGTCAGATTAGGTTTTTTTTGACATTTAAAATTTTCACATTTAGGGACAGCAGCCTTATTATCTATATCTTTTTGCATGGTCCATTTGACCATCGTGCCACATGACCGACAGAACAACCACTGAGGGAATCTTAGGAAGGGTAATTTATCTTTAGCAGTTGAATATTTTTTATTTCCCATATCACTATGACTTTCAGGCATTTTAAAGTGATTAACGCGAAGCAGCTGTTCCAGACGCTTTAAGTTTAATTTCTCCCCATAATTTGGTTTCCATTTAGAAATATCCATCGCAATCATCGACTCATCGCTAATATCATAGAGAGCTCCTACCCCTGATGGAAAAATATATTGAGAGCGTCTAATTTTTCTATAAATTGCCATTAATTACTTTCTCCTGGCAAACTAATCAGAGCTTCTGCATCAACATTTCTCATGGAATCTTGAGTAGGCCATCCTTGTTTGGCAATAGCTTCTTTTGAATTGAAGCGTACAAGTAGACTTTCAAAACTTTTACTTTTACCTTCAAATCGTAGAGTTTTTGACTTTGTCATATCAAACCATTCTTTTATTAAAGTATCGAGATGAATTTTAATCTCATTTTTTTCTGAAGGTTCTGCAGCGGACATGCGATTTACTAGACTTTCAATTAACCCTTTTGTTTTTTTATCATCAGGATTAAACTTTGCTGCATCTTCATTTTCACCTAACCCGCCTGCATGCCTCATCACAATAACTAAAGCAGCATGAAGTGCTCTATCTCTTGCTCTTTCTGAAAAAGGCGTAACGCTTGTTGGCTCAACAAATCTGTATAAAGAGTTGTGATAGGGTTTGAAGCTTTCGTAATGCGATCGATCTCTGGGGGCATTTGCAGAATAGAGTGTAACTACAACCCCCGGTGCATAATTCGGGTTTCTTCCTACTCTGCTTGATGCTTGTATATATTCTGATGTTAATTTCGGTTGTCTATAAATTAGCATTAATCCTAGACGACTAACATCCACACCCACTGAAATCATATTAGTGCATGGAAGAATATCTATTGCATCTTTGTTCTCAAAATCTTTATTCAAATTTGCCAAAATGGTTGGCAATTCAGTTTTAATAACAGATGACATTTCTTGAATATTTGGTAATTTTCGTTTACTTTCCTTCGTTTTTGAAATTGCATCTATGCGCATTGGTATATCATCTCCAGTTAAGGATATTGTTTTGCCTAATTCCCTTTTACTGTTGTGATAAATTATTTGTGTCCACCAAGTATTTTTTGCATCATCACTCAAACCTTCGCAATCCATAACAGATTGACTTAATGCTGCAGAAGTATTGACCAATGAAAGGATAGGAGATTGACCTTGAGCCATTATTCCAATATACATTCGACCGTTTGCAGCTTTTGAGATTTTTGAAAAATAGGAATCTTTATAAGATAGTCCTGCGGGAGGAAATATATCAACATTGTTACCATATAATTTCTTTACTTGATCAGCTGAGCGTCTAATTGTCGCCGTAGCAGCAATATATTTAGGACGAATTCCCTTAGAACTAACGACTACATCTATCGCCGCCTCATATAGGCCGGCTAGGGTTCCTAATTGTCCCGAAATTAAATGTAACTCATCTTGAATGATTAGAGAGGGGGCTCTATTTTTGGTAGGACAAAATATATTGCTTGCTCTATTATCCCAGGCAAGCCTTGCAAATTTATCAATGGTGCCTATAAGAAAGCTAGGCGGGTTTTCATATAAATCCTCATCAACAACTGAGATTGGAATACTTTGATGTAAATCGCAACTTTGGGAAGGGCAATTGAATTTAAAAGAGTTATCCGTCGCTTTAATACCATAATCACTTTCTTGCTCTGATCTAGTTTTGGGAATAATAGATGTGCCACATAAAGGACATTTTTGAAGTACAAAAGAGTTTTTTGGAGACTCTTCATCCAACATAACATCATATTTCTCATTAGCTTTTATGTAAGTATTTGGAGTCATTCCTTGACCTGCCCAATAACCTAAGCTGAAAGAATCATTCCCTAGCATTTGTAATTTTTCTTTCTTACGGAGCATTTCTAATACGCAAATAAAAGTTGCTGATCTTTCAAATTGTTGTGAGGTTAATAGTCTAAGAGTGTATCTTGTGATAACAGCAGTACCTGTTCCTTCTTGGCCAAATTTGAGCCTTCTATAAATAAGTTCAAATGCAGCTACGCCAAGATATGCCTCAGTCTTTCCTCCACCAGCTGGAAACCATATTAAGTCCAGAGTATCCCTATTTTGGCTGGATTCATTTACGAGTGACTCGATTATTAGTAATTGAAATGCCAGCTGGAAGGGACGCCACGCATAAGTTTTATATTCTTGATAATCTGGTTGCTTGTAAGGATTTATTTCTTCAGACTTAGTCAATTCAACGTGAACCATCTGTCTCAACATGACTTGATTTGACATAGTAAAGGCTTGTAATGCCTTTGAATCATTTTTTAATATTGAAATGCCATCTCTCATTCTAGAAATTGCGGTCGCAATCCTGTTTATAACTCTTTCTTTTGCTTTAATAAATTTTTTATCTACAACTTGGTTGCATATTTTTTTATGCCACTCCTCATAACTGTCAATAAACTTTTCTAATTGAGTATTTAGATTTACTTTGTCAATTTCTTCTTGACTCAAGTATTTTAGAGATAAAACATCTAGATTTTTATAATCATCGGCAGCTTCAAAATCTTGAGGTTTAACTTCCTGTGATGGCATAAAAGTTGTTTCTATAAAACTCGGAGAGCTTTCTGTTTCATCCCAATTTACAGAACAACCGTGACCGATACCATAATTTATATTTTCTTTGTATTGTAAGGCAAGCTCAAGCTCCTCATCGTCATATGACAATTTATCCATTGAGGGATACTCTGCAATACTTCCTGAAGACGTACGGCAACAAAAACCAACTTGGTATAGACAATTTTCAGCATCTAATTTTGCATCCACTTCTTGTTTTGATGGGTTTATCATTGAAATAGTGATTAATGAACCCTCACCCAATGACCTCCAAATAACTTTAAGCTCTGCTTTACCATTTAGAGATGTGATTGTTTCAGTCTTATTTGAAAGTATTGTCTTCGGTTCATTTTTTGTCGCTAATGGAATTCGAATATACTCTGGATAACTATCCATTCTTTTCTTAAGAATTCGATTACTTTCAGGTAAGCTTTCTTGGTTAACTATAAAATCTTTGTCAACTCTTTTGTATTCTGCACCCCAAACATCTATTTTAATTTCTTTACAATCTTTAACATAAAAGCTCATACCAATTGAAGCTGGAAGTCTTTGGAAAACCATACTCATTGGTGTGTCATCAACCTCATCTGGATCTGAAGATACATTCTCTATTTCTTGTGTTGATGCTTCCTCATTAATATATTCATCTTCACTAATAACTTGCGGATATAGTGTCCCCATAACATACCTTTGGTAAGGTACTTGGTTGGCTGAGTCTTTATAAAAACCTTCATTTTCACCTTCACAAGGCCCTACAAGCTGTTGCTCGAGATACTCTATAAACAACTCTCGGTCTTTTTGAAATATTTTATCTTTATCCATAATTTACTATTACATATTTTGTTTTTGAAGATTTATATACATCCTATTAAATTCAGGCCTAGCTGCAACCCATAATTCAATGTTGGCTCGGGTCATTGCTATATATAATAAAGAACGAGATAGTTTATCATCGGTAAAAAAATTAGTGTCAATGAGCATAATATGTTTTCTTTCTAATCCCTTGAATTGACTAATCTGACTAAATAAAATAGATGAAGCAGGAGGTGAAGTTACATTAATTTCATCAATCGTATGTATTCTACTTTTCCATTTAGGCGTTAATTTAATACATGAAGAATCACTGAAGTTAGTTGGAGATAAGATTGCTATATCCTCAAGACTAATGCCTTCATCTCTTAAGCTCTCAATTTTTTTTGTTAATAGGGCTGCTTCATTTTCTTCATTAGTATCAAGGTAGACTACTTTTGGTCCATCATTTTGAATAACAGTTTCACCAATGTAAGCTCCAGTCGTTGATTGCGCTTCCTCGACAATTTGCTTCGTATTTCGGCAATTATTTTTTAAAGTAAAACTTGTAGGCGTATTAGATTTTAAGAAGCTAAAAGCATCTTGATCAAAACTACCGAGTATTCCAGATTGTGCATTGCTATCCATAAAAAATCGCCAGCGGCCCTTTTCAAGACCTCCTTTAATTAATTGATCAAAGGTATCTAAAATTTCCATTTGCATTAAATCCTGACCCTCATCAACGATTAGGACATCAAATTTATTATTGCTAAAATTTTCCTTGTTTTTTTCTAGCTCAGCTGATGTACAGATTTTTAGAGAAGGCTGAGGCTCTATTTGCATTTTTAAATAAGCATTAAAAATATTATCTTTTGATACTAGCAATACTTTATTATTTTTATTCAATTCATTCCGAGCGGTATCAATTGCAATTAATGTTTTGCCAGTTCCCGCACCACCGTCACAAATAATTCTATCATTAGCATCAAGGCCTTCAATCAATTGTTGCTGGCCTTCTGTATGAGTAACCATAGTTTGATAAAGTTTATCTGATCTATTTTTTAGTGAAATTGAGGTTTGAAAATCACTTCTTATGTATTGTGTAATTTTTTTAAAAATAAGACTATCAGGATCTAAATCAGGAAATTTCTTACCTTTATTTAACCAGTAATCATATAAATTAGTAATATATTTTTTGAATTTATCTGGGTCTTTAGTAAATTTTTCATCACATATAATTTCTTTTGGCATTTCAGGTGAATAATTTGTCCAGGTAATGTCTGGAAAGATTACTCCCCAGCCTGTATTTGTTTTTCTGTCCAAACTAAATTCTTTTTCTGAACTACCAGTAGAAATATCTTGAAAAACATTATCATTTTTAAACATTTTTAATAAGGAGTAATGTGCCTCACGAACTTGATCAAAAGGTCCTTCTTTTTTCTTTTCAATTTGACTAAATCTATTTGTGAATCTCCAAATACCATCTTTGAATTCAACCCCCCCACCTTTAACTTCAAGACACATCATGCCTCTGGGGCCTACAACAACAAAATCAATTTCACTCCATTTTTTAAATGTGTGTT
>CALKDJ010000013.1 GCA_938084195.1 uncultured Methylophilaceae bacterium | reverse complement strand
AGCTCAAAAGATATTAATTTAAATAAATCTTATTTAGTAGATAAATTTATTGAAAAGCCCTCCCTGGAATTAGCAGAAAAATATGTAGCTGAAAATTATCTATGGAATTCGGGAATATTTATATTTAAGGCTAGTCTTTTTAATTCCTTAATGAAGAAACATCAGCCTTCACTTATGGCAATAATGCAAGATATAACTCCAGATAATATGGAATTAAAATACGAGCAATTAGAATCTGTATCAATCGATTATGGTCTTATTGAAAAAATTGAGGAAACTTATGTTATTCCTGCTAATTTAGAATGGTCTGATTTAGGAAACTGGGATTCTATATTCAGCTCAATTAAAAGAGATAAAAACTTTAACTATAAGCATGGCAATGTTATTGCAATTAATTCTAATAATTCTTTGTTGTGGAACGAAAATAAAATATTAGCTACATATGGTATTAGCGATTTAATTGTAGTTAATACTAATGATGCAACATTAATTTGTCACAGAAATGATTCAGAATCAGTTAAAAAATTAGTCGCTGAACTTAATAAATCTTTTCCGGAAGAGGTAAATACCCACTTAAAGGTATTTAGGCCATGGGGAACATATGAAGTTCTTGAGGAAGGTGAAAATTTTAAAGTAAAAAAAATTGAAGTTTATGCTGGAAAGAAGCTCAGTATGCAGTATCACAAGCACAGGAGCGAGCACTGGGTTGTCATTCAAGGCAGGGCATTAGCATGTAATGGTGACGATAAGATTTCATTGGGAGTTAATCAGTCAACTTTCATTAGTGCTGGAGTTAAGCATAGACTCGAAAATCCTTGCGATGAAAAACTAATAGTGATTGAAGTCCAGTCTGGAAAATATGTAGGCGAAGACGATATTGTTAGAATTGAAGACGATTACGGTAGAGAAGATAGGTAATATGAAATTTTTCATCAATTTTGACTTAATTAAAAATTTGTACCAAAAGGAACTTTTAGGAAGGTATAAAAATTCATTTATGGGTGCAGCTTGGATATTCCTAAGCCCAATATCTTCAATATTTATTTATACGGTAATTTTATCAAATGTTGTCGCTGTTAAAATTGGAGTTGTTGATAGCACCTACTCTTATGGGCTGTATATTAGTGCAGGGATTATCATATGGACTTTATTTTCAAATTTAATATTAAGATGTACGAATTTTTTTATTGAACATGCTCAAATATTGAATAAAATAAACCATAGCAAGAAAGACTTGTTAGCCCCAATAGTTTTAGTTTACCTTACAGATTTTCTTATTATGACGTCCATATTATTTTTTGTAATGATTTTTTCGCCATACACTCCTATCATTTACTTTTTTCCTCTATTGTTTTCGGTAATTGTATTATGCTTATTTGCAATAAGCACGGGTCTATTATTAGGAATATTTAATTTATTCAATCGTGATATAGGGCAGGCAACGGGTGTTGGGCTAACTTTTTTATTTTGGGCTACACCGATTGTTTACCCTATGAGTATACTTTCGGGTAAAGTAAGAGCGATTTTAGAATTCAATCCATTACTCCCAATAATCGAGCTATGGCATAGATTAATTTTTTTTAATGATATACAAAATATTTATTCATTATTATTTAATCTCTCATACCCACTCATTTTAAGCTTAATCTCAATTGTGCTCTTTAGGTATTTACTAGTGAAAAATATTGAAAATATTAGAGATAAATTCTTATGAGCATCCTTGAAATTAAGGATCTTTCGAAGCAGTTTAAAGCTATAAATGGATTATTAGATCTGTTTAAAGCTAAGCCATCTGGTCAAGCATATAAAGTCTTAGAAAATATATCATTTTCTCTCAATCGGTCCGAATCATTGGGCATTATTGGAAAAAATGGTGCTGGCAAAAGTACCCTAGCTAAAATAATTGCCAACACATTAACTCCCTCGCAAGGAGAAATAAATGTTAACGGAACTGTTCATGCATTATTAGAGTTAGGGCTTGGAACTCACCCGGAGTTTACTTTACGTGAGAATGTTTATTTAATAGCATTATCCTTTGGATTATCATCTAAATTCGTCGATGAGCATTATGATGAAATTATTGATTTTGCAGAGCTAAGGGACCATCAGAATAAAATATTTAAAGAATTATCAACTGGCATGCAAATGCGTCTATCATTTTCTGTTGCGACAATAAAGAGGCCAGACTTTTTAATTGTTGATGAAGCATTGTCTGTTGGTGACTTATCATTTCAGTTTAAATCATTTGAGAAGATAAAAGAATTTAAAAAGCTTGGAACTACTTTAGTTGTAATTTCGCATGATGAAACTGCAATAAAGACCCTTTGTGATAAAGCGTTATTACTAGATTTAGGAAAAATAATTTATTTTGGAAGTCCTGCTGAGGCCTTTGAAAATTATAATAAATTCATTCTGCCAGAAAAAAATATTGGCACATTGAATAGCGTTGATGATCAGATAAACAATAATAATAAGGTAGGCACACTAGCTGCCCAATTAGATAAATTTTTGATGGTCGATAGTTCAAATGAACCCATTTCAACAATTGAGACTGGAAGTGAAGTAAAATTAATCTTTGATATAAAAGTCAATACCTCTATAGAAAAATTAGTTTGTGGGTTTAGTATACGAAGTACAAAAGGGTTATTTTTATTTGGCACAAACTCTGCATTACAAGAGCAATATATAATTAATCCAGAAGTGGGTAAAATTTACAGATATGAATTTTACCTAAAGCTTAGTCTTGCTCCTGGGGACTACGTAATTCAGTTTGCACTTCATCCAGATATAACTCATCTTAATGAATGTTTTGAATGGATTTCAAAGCTTAGTTCTTTTACAGTAATTAATTCGCAAAAATTTTGGTTTGAGGGAATGATGAATCTCGACAATACTTTAAAAATAATAAAACCTAAGTAAATTTCGATTATGCCAGGAATAAATAAAATTAAACAATTTTTAAAAAATCAAAGAGAGCTTTTAGAACTTCATGGGCCTAAAGTAAGATCCCAACATTTTTTAAAAAAAATCTTACGCATTTTAATTAGAGCCTACAACCTTCCCAGACGTATATTAAATTTTTTATATCAATCTCTGAAAAACTTAAAACAGGAAACTTTCCAAAAAAACAGTAACTACAAGAAAATTAACTTTTATTATAATTTTCAAAGTGAATTAGAGCTATTTATTTTTGTTGACCATACCTTGAGTTGTGGAGTCAATACTGGGGTCCAGAGAATTGTGAGGGGATTATCGAGAAGCTTATCTACTCATAAGAATATAATTTTTGTTGAGTGGAATGAAGTTAATAAAACTTTCTATTCAATTTCGGATACTAAACGTGAGAGTCTACTCAACACGTTTAGTTATCTAGATAAAATCAATACAACCCAACCCCTTAATAGTGGCCTTAAAGAAATTGAACCTAGCTCAATGTTATCTTCATGGCTAATAGTTCCTGAAGTTCCGTATTTAGGTAATAAAAGAGTTCTTTTATCTGATATTTATAAATCAGCTATAAAACTAAACTTAAAAACTGCTGCATTATTTTATGATGCAACACCTATCTTTGACAGATCATTTTCATCAGAATCAGCAGATGATCATTCTGTTTACATGAAATCCTTAAACATGTTTGACTTAGTTCTCCCAATTTCTAAATTTTCTTCTAGTCATTTATCAAGTTTTTTAAGCTTCGATCAAAATATTATTCAAACAACAATCCGCACAATAGAAATCCCTTCAGAAAATATTATCTGCCACACTAAAAAGTCCTTAGAAAATCCAATAATTAAGGAATCTTATGCTTTATGCGTAGGCTCGATAACTCCGCATAAGAACTCACTTCTTTTGACTGAAGCATTCGATCTATTATCCACAAATACTAACTTTTCAAAATTCAAGCTAGTATTTGTGGGTAACATTGACACTAGTATTAGTCGAAAATTTTCTAATGTATTGAAACAAAATCCTAATATAATTTATATGGGTAATATTGATGATGAAATGCTTTCTAACTTATATCAAAATTGCTTATTTACAATTTTTCCCTCAACTTCTGAAGGTTATGGACTTCCAATTATTGAGTCACTAAAATTTAATAAACCATGTATTTGTTTTAATCAAGGCGCTCCTTTTGAGGTTGCACAGAAGGGCGGATGTTTACCTGTAGATACTACTGATAGTATTAAGCTATCTGAAGCTATTAAGTTACTTTTTTTGGATGAGAAACTTAGAGACAATTTAATAAAACAAACTAAAAAAATTAATTTTATTAATTGGAAAGATTATACAAATAATTTACTGAAAGAATGTAAGCTTATTGATCATCCTAATATTGGAAATATATATTACTGGGTGGATCATACTGCTCGTTACCCTAGCAATACTGGGATACAAAGAGTTGTTAGAATGCTAGCAAAGAGTTTAATTGTTAATAAATTTAATTTAATTCCTGTGATTTGGGATGCTAAGGGAAAAAAACTTATCGAGGCCCCTATAAGTGCAAAAAAAAATATTAGTAAATATAATGGTCCCTTATCCTCGGGGTGGAAAAAATTTTCGAATACCCCATTCAAAGAAAATGACTGGTTCCTATGTCCAGAGCTAACACACGAACATTCCTCATTAATCGTTAAATTTTGCAAGCATCATTCTCTTAGGATGGCCTGGATTTTTTACGATGCAATACCTGTAAAAGTAAAAGAATTTTATAATGATGAGGTTACAAAAAACCATGAAGAATATATGAAAATATTTTCTAAGGTAAATAAAGTCTTATCCATATCACATACAAGCAATTATGATTTGCTAAATTTTTTAACATCAAAGAACATCAATTCTTATGAACTTGATAAAAAGATTTTACCGGTAGAACTGCCTGGTGAGTTTCTTCAAAAAAGAAATATTGATATAAAAAAATTAGTTAGAAAAAATAATAAAAATACAATTAATATCTTATGTGTTGGGACTGTCGAGCCAAGAAAAAATCACTTAAATTTGATAAAAGCTATAAAACTTCTTAATTCTAAATCTGATTCTAAAATTATATTTACTATAGCTGGAAATTCTCCCTACAGTAATCTTAAAATGCAAGTCTTATCAGAATTGCAAGATATGCCTAATTCAACGTGGGTTAACAGCCCATCTGACTCTGATCTTCAAAAGTTGTACGAAGAGTCTACTTTTACCGTTTACCCATCTATTGAAGAGGGCTTTGGTCTTCCTATTTTAGAAAGTTTATGGAATGGTAAACCCTGTATTTGTTCTAGTGAAAGTGCTATGGGTGAAGTTGCTAAAGAAGGTGGATGCTTAACCACTGATGTTAAAAAACCTAAAAGTTTATGCAGGGCAATGATTACTCTTATAAATAATACTGATAAATATAATCAGCTGGTTCTCGAATCAGTTAATAGAAGTTTTAAATCATGGAATGAATACAGTAATGAAATTATTTATCATCTAAGTAACGAAAGAAATATTCCGGCTCCGAATAAAAAATTTGATGTCGCCCCCTCTAAGGATATTTTTAATTCATTTAAAAATCTACACCCAAATCCAATTCTTTCAATATGCATTAGCACATTTAATAGAGCTAAATTTCTCAATGTTACCCTAAGACATTTATTTGGACTTATTCCAGAAAATATAAGTGATATTGAAATAATTGTTTGTGATAATGCTTCTTTTGACAATACCTCAAAAATTGTGAAGCCATTTTTACATAGGGATAATTTTATTTATAAACGAAATAAAGAAAATGTAGGCATGGTTGGAAATTTATATGAGACAGCTATTCTTGCAAATGGTGAATATGTTTGGCTTATTGGTGACGATGATCTTATAGGGCTAGACACTATTAATAAAATTAAAAATATAATAACGTCAAATTTTGGTATTAGTCTCTTGTACCTAAATTATTCTTATACTAATGAAAGCAAATATTCAACCTCAAATGTTGAAAAAATTATTAATACATCAACACCAGTTGTTGAGCCCTCAAGTGATTACAAAGATTATATTTTTAATATATGTGCTAAGTCGGGTAACATTTTCACAGGTATTTATTGCATTATTTTTCGAAGAGACCATGCCATAAAAACTTTTTCTCAAAATACTGAAGGAAGGCCATTCTCGTCAATGCTCACTTCAATCCCAACAACTTACTATATTTTAAATAACATGATGAACGAGAAGGCATACTGGGTAGGGTCTCCATCAATTACCGTTAACCTTAATGTTTCATGGAAAAAATATGCACCTGTATGGATTCTTGCAAGGCTCCCAGAAGCATTTTCAATGGCTAAACGATATGGAGCAAGCCCTAATATTGATAAGTGGCTTGATGATCTTGTTCCTCATGTGGTTTATTGGTTTAAGTTTATTTTTAAGAAAAATAAATATAAAGAAAGTGATTTAATTTCCATTAGAAATTTAATTAACACATTTAAAAAAATACCTCGCTTTAATGATGTAGTATATGAAATGAGAGATATTTATAAACGAGCTTACAAAAATGGCCATCCAATAGCTATTGAGAAATCGTCAGTAATATTTGGCTATTTAGAAGACAACAAATGAATTACAAAAAAATAACACAATGTAGAGCCGGTGGTTTGGATGACCTTATTCCTGTTTTAAGTTTAGGTGATCAGGCACTAACGGGTGTTTTTCCGGCGACAACAGATGAGCCCGTTACAACAGGACCTTTAGAATTAACTTTATCACCATCAAGTGG
>CALKDJ010000012.1 GCA_938084195.1 uncultured Methylophilaceae bacterium | reverse complement strand
CAATAATTTTTTCCATATTTTATGAACATTAATTGCGTGATCTGACACAAGTTCCATATCTACCTTACCAGGATTTTTTGGGTTCAAACCTTGTTTATGTTGCATTCCTCTGTATGCCCGATAAGCAAAGATTAATTTTTTTGCATCAGTTTGATTTAAAAAACCTAAGCTTGCAATCTTTTCTAATAAAGCAATGTTACCAATATTCTCAGTAAGCTCATTGTATTTAAAGCTATAAGCTAGAATATAAAATTGCGTTATAAATTCAATATCTACCAAGCCTCCTCGACTATGCTTTAAATCAAAAAAATTATTTGTGGGTTTTTTATTCCGAAAAATTCTTTCACGCATACTACTAACATCATTCCTTAACTTTGCTATATCCCTCTTTTTTCGTAATATTATGCCCCTTAATTTGTTAAACTTTCTCGTTAAGGAGCAATCATCCGATAAAAATCTTGCTCTAGTTATAGCTTGATTTTCCCAGGTTTGGGATTTATGCATTTGGTAATTATCAAAAGTATCCCAACTGGATACCAAAATTCCACTGCCACCATCTGGTCTGAGCCTAAAATCAATATCATACAAAATACCAGATGCTGTATGCGAAGTCATCCAACTATTAAATCTTTGCGTTAACTTCACAAGTTTATCCCTTGAAATAGCTTTATTGTCATCATAAACAAATACCATATCTAAATCAGACAAATAACTCATCTCTTTTCCTCCAAATTTTCCATAGGCAATAATGCCTAATTTTGGAAAAGCAATTTTTGGGTATAAAGTTTTCCATACACATAAAAGCACCTCTTGAACAATTAGATCCGCAATATCTGCCAACGCATCAGATATTTTTTCTGTAGGATAAATTTGCATTTCCTCCTGAATGGCGAGCTTAAAAATCATGGATTGTTTAAAATTTCTCATAAGATTCATCTGCTCTTCAATGTCACCTTTATTTGAACTTAGTTGTTTGATTAAATTAACTTTAGGCTCTTTTAAATCAAATGGCTTAACAAAGCGTGATGGATCAATTAATTCATCAATCATAGCTGGATAATGAGTAATCTCTTCGATAATATCTTGATTAAAACTAGCTATTTTTACGAGTAAAGTTAGTGCAGATTCATTTTCTATTAATAAAGATAAATAACTTGACCTTCTTGCAATAGTCTCAAGAGCATTTAAAACATCAACAATTGTTTTATCGGGATTATCCACCTTTGCTACTTCAGCTATAACCAGTGGGGTAAGTTGATCCATCCTCTCTTTTGAAATTGCGGGTAGCGAAGGATAAAGACCCATATACTTTATATTCCTCAAGAAATCATAGGTATCTTCTGATTTTTTATACCCATTTTTGGATAAGAAATTTACAGCTGAATCTTTTTGCATTTCAAAATTCCAAATCAATTCGTATTCATCTGCAGATTCAAAGGTTTGATCATTTTCTCTATTAAATAAACCTCTGAAAATTAATTCAATTGCATTTTGATGTTGATTCATATTTTTTTCTAGTATTTTCCATTCTTTCACATTCATTGACCTTGCCAATAAATTTTTAACGTCTAAATGATTTGGAATTTTATGTGTCTGTTCATCATTCATATATTGTAATCGGTGCTCTAAATTACGAAAAAAAGAATAAGCATCAGCTAATATATGCATTAATGATTTGTCTATTAATTTTTTCTCAAATAAAGAATTAAGTGCCAATGAAAAATTTTTACTTCTTAGTGATTTATCCTTTCCACCCCATACCAACTGATATGATTGAATAATAAATTCAATAGTCCTTATCCCCCCTCTACCATATTTGACATCGCCATCATTTATTTTTTTTTGCATATCAGTGTTTATTTTTCTCTTTAACTTTCTTAATGAAGAAAAAATATTAAAATCTAAATACTTTCGATATACAAAAGGTATAATCAGGGAATTAACAATCTTTTCTGGACCAATAATTACCCTTGCTTTTAACCAAGCATATCTCTCCCAATCCAGTCCCTGATTTAATAAATAACCCTCAAAAGCTGCAGTTGATAGGACAAGAAGTCCTTGAGAACCAAATGGTCGTAGCCTTGTATCGACCCTAAAAACTATTCCGTCCTCAGTAAAATCATTCAATGTTGAAATTATGCATTTAGATAATTTTGTGAAGAAATCTTGGTTGCTTATAAATTTTTTATTGGTTTGGCCTTGTTCATCATATAAAAAAACAAGATCAATATCTGAAGAAGGATTTAATTCTTTGCCTCCAAGCTTGCCCATACCAATAATTATTAAATTTTGTTTTTTACCATTTTCATTGAGTGGTTTTCCATATTCCTTAGTTAGTTCTTTTAAGTGATATTTATAAGATATTTCTAGGGCGATCTCAGCCAAATTAGTATGAGTGTCAAAAACTTCAGATAAATCACATAAATTATTTAAATCTCGAATTAAACTAATAGAAAAAAATTGTTCCCTCATTGCTCTTAGAGATTTCTTTAAATCATTAAGATTATCAATTGAACGGTCTTTGATGAAAGACTCAATATGAGATCGCTTTATTCTTTTTTTTAAGCTTTGCTTAAAAAATTTAATTAGTTCTGGTTTTGATTCGAGAAGCGTAGATAAAAATTTGGATTGTAGTTTTGCATTACTAATTGCAATATTGGCGTCAAATTTTTTATTGTCAAAAGAAATCAATGATATACCGTCCTTCCTAAACCTTAACATTCTCCAGAAAATAAATAAATTGGTCGGGACGGTGAGATTCGAACTCACGACCCCATGCACCCCATGCATGTACGCTACCAGGCTGCGCTACGCCCCGAAATAAATAGTATCTATTTTAAAGTTTTAAGAATATCGCTTAACTGAGCTTTGAAATTACCGAGATCACTAGAACTATTTGTAGTGCTTGATGAAATAATATCGCCGGCTAAAGGGAGTTCTGCTTGGGCCTTCTCAATAGCCTCCTTAGAAGTAGTATCTTTAATAAATTTACGATCAGAAAGCTTTCCTTTGGCCCCTTGTATAGTAAAGCCCTCGAAATATAATAACTCTCGAATCTTTCTTATAAGAAGAATATCTGCCTGTTGATAATATCTTCGGTTACCCCTTCTTGTAGTAGGTTTAAGTTGGGTGAATTCTTGTTCCCAGTAGCGAAGAACGTGTGGTTTTAAATCGCACAAGACGCTTACTTCACCAATAGCAAAATATCTTTTATTTGGGACGGTTGGTAGGACTTTTTTAAGATTGTTTTCCAGTAGTCTTCTCTTCTACACTATTTTTTAACTTTTGACTTGAGTGAAAGGTAACGACACGTCTTGCTTTTATAGGTATTTCTTCACCAGTTTTTGGATTTCTTCCGGGTCTCTCAGACTTAGTTCTTAATTCAAAATTACCAAATCCCGAAAGCTTAACATTTTCACCTTCTTCGAGAGCAGCTCGTATTTCCTCAAAAAAGGCTTCTACCATTTCCTTAGCCTCACTCTTGTTAAGGCCTACTTGTTCGAATAAAATTTCAGATAACTCAGCTTTTGTTAGAGTCATAACTATTTTCTCTTAAAATTTAATTAGCGTAATTTTGCACCAAATTTATTTTCTAAACAATTAATCACTTGATCGACTACTTTACTAACCTCTTTATCCTCAAGTGTTTTATAAGTATCTTGTATAAGTATAAGAAATGCAATACTTTTTTTGTTATTTTCTATTCCATCACCTTGATAGATATCGAAAGGTTCAAATTTGATTAGATTCTTAATTTTACTAGAATAGATATCTTTAACAAGATCTCCAACCACGATATCTTTATCGATTAATACAGAAATATCCCTTCGTACTGGAATAAATTTTCCTGGTAAATCATAAGATGAATCTTTTAAATCACTAAATATAATAGTATTTAATTCAAATAGATAGGTATCACGAGGTAATTCAAATTTCTGCTGCCATGATGGATGAAGACAACCTAACCAACCAACTTTTGTTTTATCAAGTAATATTTCTGCAGTTTTTCCAGGGTGAAGGCATGCAGGGGTATGATTAATTGCCTTCGTAAAACTTAAAGTATTACATGAGATATTCTCTATATCCCCTTTAATATCATAAAAATTAATTCCTCTATTTTTTTCACCACATTGTTCTGGAATCTGGTCACCATAAGCTAGCCCTGATAAAACTTTGTCCTCTTTGAATGTTCCATTATTTAATTTATATACTGAAGCAATCTCAAATAAACGTACTATCTTTTGTCCACGATTTAAATTATAAAGCAAGGCTTCGATATGGCTGCTCCACATCTTAGATCTCATAACACTCAGATTTGAGGCTATTGGGTTCTCAAGTTGGATTAAATTATTGTTATCATGAAAGTCTGTTTCTCTATTACTTGGAATAAAGCTATAGCTTATTACTTCATTATAACCAAGTGAAACTAAGGTGTCTTTAATTGAATCAATTGGTTTTATGTCACTTTTAGTTTCCAACATCTTTGCTGGCATATTCGGAACTAAAGCTGGAA
>CALKDJ010000011.1 GCA_938084195.1 uncultured Methylophilaceae bacterium | reverse complement strand
GATAAAGATTAAAATAATATGGTAAAGAAGTGTCAAAACCACTTCTTGAAGTTGAGCCAATGCTAGGAACTAAAAAACCAGACTTTCTTTCATCGTTGAATGAAAAGTTAATTAGAGGGGAGAATAAGATTGGAAATCCTTTAAATTCAAGATTGGCATTTTTAGCATCAACTCTTTGCGATCTTTCATTTATTTCTAATTCAGAAGCATTAATAAACCAATCATCCTGATTAACTTCACATGTGGTTAAAGAGGCATTTTCTAGTCTTTTTTTATTTTCACCTTCCAAAAAAAGTAAGGAAGCTTTACCTCTAAGCGTATTATTAAATTTACTATGACTATCTTTCAATATTGAGGAAAAAGTTGCATTTGCTAATGAACCCGTAGTGTTATCGAGAGAAAGTTCAAGCTCCGATCCTTGTATTGCAGATTTATCTGTTTTTAACTCAACATTACCTGCGGCATAGAGCTCATCAGATATTTGGTCATACTCAATTTGGTTGGCTGTTATTGACTTGTTATCCCTTACTAACAATGCGTTACCAGTTGCCCTTAATTTACGATCGAGTATATTTTCTAGAGTATTTCCCTCTATAATCACTTGTCCCTCTTCTACTGGCTTTTCGTTAGCAAAGATCGGAAATGAGTATAAAATGGCACTTATACAAATTGTAAATAATATTGATTTTTTATTGGTCAAAATTTTAATTTCAAAAAGGTTATTGTCATTTTTGTATAGATTATTTTTTTATTTTATAATTAAAAATTTATATTAATCAGTTAGTTAGGCATTATAACTCAAGTATTTATAAAAGATATAATATTATCAATTAATTTGAGAAATTTATTTTGACAAGATATGAATTATTAACTCAATGGTCCAAAGAGTTTTTTGATGATCAGTTCATCATTGAACCAGCATCTAATGATGCGAGTTTTAGGCGTTACTTTAGAATCAAAACAAATAAAAAAAGCTTAATTGTTATGGATGCACCCCCTGATAAAGAGGATATAAGCTCCTTTTTAGCTATTGGGGAAAAACTCCATCGAGATGACATACGAGTACCCAATTTATATGAAATTAACTCAAGTTTAGGATTTATATTGATGGAAGATTTCGGTAAGACAACCTATGGTGATGCCCTTACTTTAAAGAATTCCTACGAATTATACAAAAACGCTTTATCTACTTTGGTAACAATTCAAAAAAATTGTCATTATAAAAATATTCCCAGTTATACATCAGAACTTCTATTAAATGAAATGTCTTTGTTCGAGGAATGGTACTTGAATAAATATAAAAAAATAATACTGAATTCTAATGAAAAGAATGACTTAAGTAAGATTTTTAATATGATTATTAAATCTAATATTAATCAACAACAATGTTTTGTGCATCGTGATTTTCACTGTAGGAATTTAATGTTAATTGATGGAGAGGTTGGACCAGGAATTATTGATTTCCAGGATGCTGTAAATGGCCCAATAATATATGACTTAGTTTCCTTACTCAAAGATGCTTATTTTGAATTAGAAGAGGATTTTATTTTGGACATGGTTATACGTTATTGGGAGGCAATGATTAATGCTAAATTAATAACAAAAAATGAATTTGCTGATTTTTTTAAAACTTTTGAGTGGATGGGGGTTCAAAGACATTTAAAAATATTGGGTATTTTTGCGAGGCTATATTTAAGAGATAATAAGGATCAATACCTTAATAATTTACCTTTAGTTGAAAAATATTTAAAAGATACTACTCAAAGGTACCAAGAGTTATTTCCTTTAAGAGATATTTTAAATAAGGCTATAAACTAAATGAATTCTAAAACAGCAATGTTATTAGCTGCTGGCAGAGGGGAGAGGATGGGAATGTTAACCTTAAATACCCCAAAGCCTTTATTAAAGTGCAAGGGAAAAACCTTAATAGAAAGACATCTGGAAAATTTATCTTCTGCAGGATTTACTGATGTAGTTATTAATATATCTTACCTTTCATCACAAATAGAAGATTTTGTTGGTAATGGTTCAAATTGGAATCTTAATGTACATTTCTCTAAAGAGGATCCAGTTCTTGAAACTGCTGGCGGAATTAAAAAAGCCTTACCACTAATCAAATCTGATTTATTTCCAGTTATAAATGCTGATATATTTACTGAATTTAACTATGCCAACATATTGAACGTAAAACTACCAGATTATATAAATGCTCATTTATATTTAACCGATAATCCTGAACATAATCCAAAGGGAGATTTTTATCTTAATAAACTTGGTTTTTTAGAATTAAAAAAAAGTGAAGCGAAGACTTTTAGTGGTATTGCAATCTACAGAAAAATATTTTTTGATGAGATTTCTGCGAATACTTTTCTTAAGTTAGCCCCTTTTTTAAATAAAGCTATTGAAAAAAAACTTATTACAGGTGGTCTGTTAAATAGCAGATGGGTGGATGTTGGAACGCCTGAAAGATTAAATAGTCTTAATGAATTATAATTTCAAAATACTTTATAAGGGCAAAGCAATTGGCTGTTGATGAATTTAATTTAAGAAGAAACTTTATTCAAGAAAAAATTGGTGATGGCGTGGCCATAATCTTTAATGCCAAAGAAGTAACTAGAAATAATGATTGTAATTTTAAGTTTAGATCGGACAGTTATTTTCATTACTTTGCAAATTTTCCTGAGCCTAGTTCTGTCCTTTTTATAGTTGGTGGTAATAAACCAAGATCTATTTTATTTTGTAGAGAAAAAAATCCAGATCTTGAAACATGGGAGGGCTTTATATACGGCCCTGATTTAGCTAAGGAAAACTTTGGTTTTGATGAAACATATAGCATCGAGCAAATAGATAAAATAGCTCCTAAAATTATTGCAAAATTTAAAAAAATTTATACGCCCTTAAGCGCCAATCAAAACTCTAATAAAAAGATTCAATCTTGGATTAAGAGTAATAAAAATCAAAAAAGAGCAGGAATTAGATCTCCTGAAATGATAGTTGACTTATCTTTTCTGGCAGATTCAATGAGGGTGGTTAAGTCAAAAAATGAATTACTTTTAATGAAGCAATCAGCTGATATTGCAGCTAAAGCGCATGAAATTGCCATGAGAAAAACATCACCGGGCAAATATGAGTACCAAATTGAGGGGGAGGTTCTTAATCAATTTATGCAGTTAGGAGCGAAGGATCCTGCTTATCACTCTATCGTGGCAAGCGGTATAAATGCTTGCACTCTTCATTACACAGAAAATAAAAATTTGTTAAAAGATGGAGATTTGTTATTGATAGATGCAGGTTGTGAATATGAATTGTACGCTTCAGACATAACTCGTACCTTTCCAATAAATGGAAAATTTTCTGACTCACAAAAAATAATTTATGAATTAGTTCTTGAGGCACAAAAGGCAGCAATTGCAAAAGTAACCTTTGGCAATACTTTTGACCAGCCTCATAAGGCGGCTTTGGATATTTTAGTTCAAGGCTTGATTGATCTAGAGTTTTGTCAAGGAAGTTTTGATCAGGTGATTGAAGAGAAACTTTACCAAAAATTTTTCATGCACAGAACAAGCCATTGGCTTGGATTAGATGTTCACGATGTTGGTGATTATGTAGATGATAATGATAAATCAATTGCATTAAATATTGGAAATGTCTTAACTATTGAACCTGGAATATATATTAGTCCATCTAAAACAATCCCTAAAGAATTTTGGGGAATTGGAATTAGAATTGAAGATGACGTGGCAGTTGGTGAAAAAAATCCCCAAATATTAAGTATTAATGCCCCAAAAGAAGTGAATGAATTAGAAAGTTTAGTAGGTTCTTTTGGTGAGTAACAACATTACTATTGTTGGTGCAGGACCGGTCGGGCTGGTCGCAGGAGCTTTGATGGCTGAATTAAATTATTCGGTAAATATCATTGAAGCAAATCATAAAGACTTTGTATTAAAGGACTCCAAAGCATTAGCTTTATCTAACAGCACTGTCTTTATTCTTAAGAAATTAGATGTATGGAAGGATTTATTAAAAAAAGCAACACCTATTAATGAAATTCATGTAAGTCAAAAGAATACTTTTGGGCGCACTCTTTTTGAGGCTAATGATTATGAGGAGGATGCTCTTGGATATATCGTCTCATATGCTGATTTAATGGAATTACTCAAAAATAAAATAGAGGAATTACAAAATGTTCATATATTTTTTAATACCAAATTAGAAAATGTAAAAAATTTTAAGGATTCAAATAATATTTTAATTAAAAATGATGGAAAAGAAAAAGAACTTCCTTTCAATTTGCTTGTGCTTGCGGATGGGGGTAAGACACGAATTGCAGGTATAGATTTGACAAGAGAAGAAAAGGATATAAATCATATCGCACTGGTATCGTCATTAAAAACAAACAAACCGCATTACGGGAGAGCTTACGAACGCTTCACTAAAAATGGCCCAATAGCTCTACTTCCAAATACTTCAAATACCTTTACTCTAGTATGGACAGGACCAAAAAAATATATTGACGAAATAGCGAAGCTTAATAATGATTCTCTTCTAAATATTTTGCAAGAAAATTTTGGCAAGCGTGCAGGTGAATTTGTTGATATTAATGAAAAAAGTTTTTTCGTACTTAAAAGCTCAATTTTGAAGAATATTTCAACACCCAATGTAGTTGCTATTGGTAATGCCTCTCAAATCATTCACCCTGTTGCAGGTCAAGGGTTAAATATCGGTATGAGGGATGCACTTGAGCTTGCAAAATTTGTAAAAATACATTTTGATGATTCTTTTTCAAAAAATATATCGCATGATTTCAATCGTATACGAAAGAGTCAATCTTCAGATATCATAAATATAACCGATCAACTTTCCTCAATTTTTTTAAATAATATCATTGGATTTAATAACCTCAGAGGTCTGTCTTTGAGTGCATTAGATGCCATACCTCCGCTAAAGAGAAAGTTTGTAAGAAAGATGAGCTATGGTGAGTAAGAAAAAAATTATTGCAGTTAAGGGTTCTGGGATTATTGCTTATTTATGTTCTTTAATGCTCACAAAATGCGGAAATGAGGTTGTGCACATTGCAAAAGGAACACCAACAAGAAATGATATGTTTTTTGCGATTACTCCAAATTCTGTTGCATGGTTAAAAAAACTTGGCTTCCCATCTACATTTTTTAGGCAACTACAAAAAATTAACCAAATTTATTTAGATACAGAATTGTACAAAGAGGAGGTAATTTTTAATGCAGATGAATTTTTTATTGATGGCTTAGCTTACATGGCTAAGCAGAGAATTTTTTTTGAGGCATTAGATGATCTCAACGCTAATATTACTTCTATAGTTGAGAATGAGAAAATTTCTTATACTTTTAATGACGAGTGTGTCGATATAATTGTTGACCAAGGTGTAATTAGTGCCTCACTTTTAATTGTATGTGATGGTGGAGACAGTTTAATCGATGATGCTAAATTTATAATTAAAAAAACTGATTTCAACCAGACTGCCTTAACATTTACCTTTAATGCACTAGAGGGCACATTTAACCA
>CALKDJ010000010.1 GCA_938084195.1 uncultured Methylophilaceae bacterium | reverse complement strand
TAAACTTAAGGTAACTCGCTTTTATATTTGCTTGCTTGTTGGTGAAGTAAAAGTTAAACATAAACAACATAGCTAAGTATGTAGAACTGCCTGCAGAGGGCTTGCGGACGGGGGTTCGATTCCCCCCAGCTCCACCATTATAACCATCTATAACCCTTGCTATCAGAGGGTTTTAGATTTTCTAGAGTACCTAAAACATCAATATATAATAACATATATAATAACTTTGGCATTTGCTAACCATACCCCCCAATGACTTTTTTAGTTATCAAATTGACACTCTAGTGAGTAAAGTTTAAACAAACTTTATGGCGCTATTGTTTACTTGATATCAACAGTTATCATCAAGTTGATATATGATCCTTTCAAAAGATAATTAAAAAATTTTGAAATCTATGGAATCTATACATAAATTAAAAAAAGGCTTAAGTTTTAAAAAAAATGATAATGTCAAATTAAATAGTCTGGTGGTAAAAGATGCTTGGCGAAGGATTTTATTTAGAGAGGTCGAGCCGAACCTAGATATAAAGGGTTTGATTAGCAATTTTGAAAATTTAGATGATCTTGAGAACTACCTATTGAAATCAGAATAATTTGCTAATCTAAATAACCAATTTATTATTTATACGTTTCATACCTTAGATCAATATGTAAAAAAAATAGATGATGCAGGTGGATTTGGAGTAGGTGAAAGTTTAGAGTTAATTAATAAGTTTAGATTTCTTAGACCGTACATTAATGAAGATATCGATCCATTATCTGAAGAATATTTCAAATCACAAATTAATCTTTACGCTTCCATAACTGGTTCGCCTCCTAATCAGGAGGAAACTGAGCTATATGATTTTGACTTTGATGAGCATAAAAACAGTAGTAATCCTGTAGCCACTTGGAATCCATTGTTATCAGTACAAAGTTGAGACTGAAAACAGTGACTTCCATTAGAGTTAAGTAAGAAAATAATTTAGGGGTGAAATACCCTCAAGATGAGCCACTTGGAATCGGTTGTTATCAGCGAGAAGTTGGAGTGAGGTTTTTGGTAAATGATATTCTAGCTATTTCGAAGGAACAGTTTTTCCGCCCTATAGATACCAAACGGCACATTCGCTGGCTTGATGTAGTTGCAGACAGTGATGGCGCCGTTTGTATTTCACATACGGTTGCTAACGATTTAACTTCGTGGGTAAAGACCAATCATCCCAAACGTTCGATACCATTCAAGGTAAATTGGATTCATCTCGGTGCAGATATCTCTCACATACCACTAATCAAACCACTATCGATTGACGATCAAGTCAACTTTTCTAGATTAAACGATTGTACTAATTTTTTGATGGTAGGTACTATAGAGACACGAAAGGGCCATACTCAGGTTCTGGATGCCTTTGAGTTACTTTGGCATCAGGATGTCGATATCAATTTAGTCCTAGTTGGAAAGGAAGGCTGGTTAGTTGAGGATCTGTCAAAACGACTGCGCAACCACTCCGAGCTCAATAAACGCCTTTTTTGGTTTGAAGGCATCAGCGATGAATGTCTCGAAAAAATCTATACTATTAGCACCTGCCTGATTGCAGCCTCTTACGACGAAGGCTTTGGTTTGCCATTGATCGAAGCTGCGCAGAATAGGCTACCCATCATTGCACGGGATATTCCGGTGTTTCGGGAAGTGGCGGGGGAGCATGCTCACTATTTCATAGCTGAAAGTCCGACTGAGTTGAAATACTGTTTAGAACAATGGTTAGCTCTTTATAAAACAGATCAGCACCCCCAGTCAGTCAATATGCCATGGCTGACTTGGAAAGAGAGCGCTAATCAACTCTTGCAGATATTGACGCTAATAGAACCAATTGAGTCAACGTCTAACAATGTAAAACTCAAACATCAAAAATAAACACCAAATGTGGCTCGATTGGAAAATATTTGTAGATTAATACAAGGTAAATTTAATTTCTTTGCTTACATATTTCATTTTCCAATGGATGGCTATAAGTTGTTTACGATTTTATAATTTTAGAATTAAAATTTATTAGATGTTAAAATAAATTAAAAAATATACTAGGTGATTTGACTCAAAAATAGAGATTAGATTTAAATGAAAAAAATAACAATTCTAATACCAACTTATAATGAGAGAGAAAATATACCCTCTTTATATACTGCAGTTAAAAAAGAAATTCAAATCCATAAAGAAAAGTATACTTTTGACTATTTATTCGTTGATGACGGAAGCACTGATGATACAGTTGACATTTTGGAAGTGCTTACAAAAAAGGACAAGAAGGTCAAACTGGTTGAGTTATCCAGAAATTTTGGAAAAGAAATTGCCCTGACTGCTGGTATTCATTACGTGAAATCAGATGCCTTAATCATAATGGACGCTGACCTGCAGCATCCACCTGAGGTAATTTCTAGTTTAATATTAAAATGGGAAGCTGGCGCTGATATTGTAACGACGCATAGAGTGCATTTTAAAAATCGCAGTTTATTAAAAAAATTGGGTTCGAAATTATTTTATAAGACAATGAATTTTATTGGTGAGACAGAAATGGCATCGGGTTCAACTGATTTTAGATTGTTAGATAAAATAGTTGTAGACGCTCTAAGGGGTTTCACGGAAAGAAATCGTTTAATCAGGGGATTAACAGACTGGATGGGTTTTAAAAAATCAGTTGTTGAGTTTTCTGCACCAGATCGAACAGCAGGCAAACCAGGCTATACTGTGACAAAGTTAATCGACTTGGCAATAAATAGTTTAACTTCATATTCTTTATTGCCTTTGAAGTTGGCGGGTTATTTAGGAGTAATAATTTCTAGCGTGTTTGGTTTATTGTTTGCTTGGATGTTGGTTGATAAGTATATACTCGATAATAATACATACAGTTCATTGTCTTATGTAATTGTTGCAAACAGCTTTTTTGTTGGCATTGTTCTTATGGCATTAGGTATGACTTCACTTTATATTGGCTATATTCATACAGAGGTAACCAATCGACCATTATTTATAATTAGAAAAAAAGTAAATGTTGAAGATGAAGTATCTTGAATAAGGAAAAAATATTTTTTTTTATAGGGACTACAGCTGAGTTAATTAAGGTATTTCCTATAATGAAGGAATTAGAAAGGCGAAGTAAGTCTTACCAATTAATTGCTTCAGGTCAAAACAAACTTGATGGAGATATTATTTTTAGAACAGAGATTAGACCTGTAGATATTCAGTTATCAGATAGTGATATCAATCAGTCTGTATTTAGCTTGTTCTCATGGTTCTTTTTAACAACGGTAAAGTCTCTATTTAAACTAAGAACTTACTTTAAAGGGAGCAATAGGGATAACACTGTGCTCATTGTTCATGGAGATACTATTTCTACTGTGATGGGAGCTCTTTTAGGAAAATTTTTTCGTCTTAAAATTATTCATATAGAAGCTGGGTTGAGATCTTATAATTTTTTCAACCCATTTCCAGAAGAAATTGATAGGATGATTGTTTCAAAACTGGCAGATATACATTGTTGCCCCAATTCTTGGGCACTAAAAAATGTTGAAAAAAAATCTGGATTGAAAGTAAATACATTCCAAAATACATTACTTGACAGCCTCAATTTTGCATTGAGCATAGAAAAAAAGAGCGACTTGTATAATGAGTTATCAAGTAAAGATTTTTTTATTTTTGTTTTTCACCGACAAGAAAATTTATTTAATGAAGAGTTACTTAAAACTATTTTTGCAAAGGTCATAGAGTATTCGGAGAACAATATTCAATGTTTGCTTATTATGCATAAGCCTACAGAGGCAGCTTTACGAAAAGCTAATATGTTAGAAGATATCCGAGTTCGAACAAGTATTAAGATTACAAATAGATTAAGTTACTTCGACTTTATGGATGTGCTGTCTATGTCAAAGTTTATTGTTACTGATGGTGGGAGCAATCAAGAAGAGTCTTATTACTTTGGGAAACCATGTTTAATCTTAAGAAAAACTACAGAGCGAAATGAAGGTGTTGGTGAAAATGTTGTTCTCTCACATCTTAAAATGAATAAAATAGATGAGTTTTTTGCAAATTACAAATCATACAATAGAGAAAAGGTTTGTCTAGAAACGTCTCCAAGCAGCCTTATTGTTAATGCAGTACTATCAGACTAGAGGTCGATTTGGCATACTATAGTAAAGAAAAATTAAATAATATGGGTTTTAAATATCTTGGTCATAATGTGAAGATCAGTGATAAAGCAAGTATCTATGATTTTGGTCAAATTGAAATCGGTGACAATAGTCGAATAGATGATTTCTGTGTAGTTAGCGGTAAAATTGCTATAGGGAGAAATGTTCATATTACGGCTAATTGTTTGTTAGCAGGAGGTTCTGAAGGAATTGTTTTTGAAGATTTCACAACACTTGCATACGCTTGTCAAGTGTTCACTCAATCGGATGATTATAGTGGCAATACCATGACAAATTCGACTATACCTGCAGAATATAAAAATGAATATAAAGCTGGAGTCATAATTGAAAAGTTCTCAATAATTGGCGCAGGCTCAATTATATTTCCGGGAGTTCGTCTTGCTGAGGGGACTTCGCTTGGTGCTATGACTTTGGTATTGACTAGTACGAAACCATGGGGATTATATATCGGTCAACCTGCAAAGCGAGTAAAAGAGAGAAGTAAGTCAATGCTAGAAAAATTTAATCAATACATAAGTGACGCTAACAGTGATACCTTTTAATAAACCGCCATATACAGGTAATGAGGAGAGGTATGTCTTAGAGTCAATGCATAGTTCTAAAATGTCTGGAGATGGTCAGTTTACTAACAAATGCCAAAACTGGTTTGATTCTAGACTTAACTGTAAAAAATCATTTTTGACTCCGTCTTGCACTCATTCACTTGAAATGGCAGCTATTTTATTAGATGTACAAAAAGGTGACGAAGTCATTATGCCTTCTTATACTTTTGTTAGCACAGCTAATGCATTTGTATTACGTGGTGCAAAAATAGTTTTTGTTGATATTCGGCCTGATACTATGAATATTGATGAAACTAAGATTGAAGCAGCAATAACAGATAAAACAAAAATTATTGTACCTGTTCACTATGCTGGGGTTGCTTGTGAAATGGAAGTGATCTTGAAGATTGCGGAAAAGTATGATTTATTCGTAGTTGAGGATGCGGCCCAAGCAATGATGAGCACTTTTAAAGGTAAGCCCCTAGGTACGTTAGGAGATATGGGAGCTTATAGTTTTCATGAAACTAAGAACTTCACAAGCGCTGGTGAAGGTGGCTTGTTAATTATTAACAACGATACCTTTTCAGAACGAGCAGAGATCATTCGTGAAAAAGGTACTAATAGAAGTAAATTCTTCCGTGGCATGACAGATAAATATTCATGGGTAGATATTGGTAGTAGTTATTTACCAAATGACATCAGTGCTGCTTACTTGTGGGGACAGCTAGCAAAGAGTGAGCAAATTACAAAAAATAGGTTAAATGCATGGAATAAGTATTATCAAAGTTTATTTGAATTGAAAGTAAAAGGACTGATAGATTTGCCCATGGTTCCTAGGGAGTGTGAACATAATGGGCACATGTTTTTTATCAAAGTTAAAGATTTGACTGCAAGAACACAGCTTCTGGACTATTTAAAGCAACATGAGGTTATGGCTGTATTTCACTATGTTCCTTTACATTCAGCCCCTGCAGGTGAAATCTTTGGTCGCTTTAGTGGGCATGATGAATTTACGACGGCTGAAAGTAACAAGCTGATCAGGCTGCCGCTTTATTATGGAATAAGTTCTGCAGCATTATTGAAAATTGTTGATCATATAAATGAATTTTTTGCTGGTGAATGATGAGTTGTATAGGTTTTTTTTATAGTAGAAAATCATAATGGAAACAAAAAAAGTTACCATATTAATAGCGACTTATAACTCTAAACCTTTGCTTCAAAAAGTGTTTGGTGCTATAAAAAAGCAAACATACCCTCAGAGCTTAATCAGCGTTATTGCTATTGATGGAGGTTCAAATGATGACACAATAGATTATGTGAGAGAAAATGGTTACACCGTGATTGATAATCCACGCTCCGAACCAGTGTATGCCAAATTTTTGGGGTATTTATCAGCCAACTCTGATTATACTATTTACCTTGATCATGATGAGGTGATAGAAAACCCCCAAAGTATAGAAGCTAAAGTAGCTTTATTTGAAAGCGATGATAAAGTAAAGGCCGTGTTGAGCAGTGGTTATAAAACACCAAAAGGTATTTCTTTTATAAATGACTACATAAATGAATTTGGAGACCCTTTTTCAGCTTTTATATATCGACTTTCGAAAATGGACAATTTATTCCTTGAAAGCATGAAAAGAAAATATCAAGTTGTTAAAGAAAATAGCAAAGGAATTACTTTTAAATTTAATAAAAATAATAACTTACCAATTATAGAATTGGTTGCTGGTGGAAGTATGATTGATCTCAAATTCTTCAAAGACTCCTTTCCTGATACTCTTAATAGCCCAAATATGCTACCTCATTTTTTCTATATGCTGGTTGAAAAAAAACAACACATAGCTATAGCTAAGAATGATGCCTTATATCATTACTCATCAGATACGTTTTGGAAATATTTGAGTAAAATAAAATGGCGTATAAAAAATAATATATTTTTCCCCCATATGGCTAAATCAGGATTCAAAGGCAGAGAGCAATATGGGTCAGAAATGATAAAGTATAAAAAATACTTTTTTATACCATTTTCTCTTTCAGTCGTACTTCCATTGTTAGATAGTTTTTTTTTGGTGATTAGTAGAAGGAAGCTTAGTTATTTAATTCATCTTCCGTTAAGCATTTATACAGCCAGCTATATTATTGGTTATTCTGTTATGAAGCTATTTGGTTATAATCCTCCTATGAAGAGTTATGATGAAGAGAAAATAATTAAGAGGTAATAGATGATGATTTCAGACCTATATCAAAAATTAAAAAATTATGGAGTAAAAAAATCATTCAGGTTTGGCTTTTTTGAATGCTATCGATTCTTTTGGTTGAGACTTTTTAAGAAGTCTTATTCGCTCAATGGAGAAGATTTAGTGATTGATCATCTATTAAATTTTAAACAAGAAGGTTTTTATATAGATTTAGGAGCAAATGATCACGATAGATTTAGTAATACAAAGCGATTTTTTAACCGAGGCTGGAGAGGTATCAATATTGATGCAAATCCCTACGTTATTGATTCATTTATAAAAAACAGACCTGAAGATATTAACGTTAATGTTGGTGTAGGGAAAGAAGGAGGCGTAATGGATTTTTTTCTAATGTTCCCGACAACAGTTTCCACTTTTAGCTTTCAGATGAAAGAGAAAAATATTAAAGAAGGATGCGAACATCTAGATACAGTAAAGGTTCATGTAGAAACCCTCTCATCTATCCTCAAGTCTCATTTACCAAAAGGAACTGATATTGATTTAATGAGTATCGATCTTGAGGGGTTTGATTTTGAAGCTTTAAAGTCAAATGATTGGAGCTTATTTAGGCCAGCTGTCATCTGTATTGAGTCTCCAACCTCTTTTTTTGATGGGGATTTTAAAAAACAGACACGAGATATAGTAAATTATCTTGATGGCGCCAATTATGAACTTGTTTATCATAATGGTATGGATGCTTTTTTTAAAAATAGTCTGAAATGATTATTTTATCTCACAGGGGTTACTGGAAGCTAGAATCAGAAAAAAATAAACCCATTGCCTTTGATCGAAGTTTTTCTCAAGGCTTCGGGACTGAAACTGACATAAGAGATTATCGGGGAAAATTAGTTATCTCACATGATATAGCTGACGAAAACAGTATGCAGCTTTCAGAATTTTTTGAGCTATATAAAAGTTTTGATTCTAACTTGCCATTAGCGCTTAATATTAAATCTAACGGCTTACAACATGCTCTAAAAAATTTATTGATGAAGTATAGTATTTCCAACTATTTTGTTTTTGATATGTCAGTTCCAGATGGACTTCAATACATAGCACATAATTTGATATCTTATTCCCGTCAAAGTGAGTATGAGCTTCAACCATCTTTTTATCAACAAGCCAGAGGTATTTGGCTTGATGAATTCGAAAGACATTGGATTAAAAAATCAATACTAAATGAACATTTGGTTGCGGGGAAAAAAATATGTATTGTTTCCCCTGATTTACATAAAAGAAAATATGAGATTGAATGGAGAGAGTACAAAAATTTTGAACAATCTTTTGATGGAGTTGATATTATGTTATGTACTGATCACCCTGAAAAAGCAAGGTTATTTTTTAATGGATAAAATAAAAGCAATAATTTTTGATATGGATGGTGTCTTAATTGAAGCAAAAGACTGGCACTATGAATCCCTAAACAAAGCTTTAAACTTATTTGGAATGGAAATAAGTCGTTACGACCATTTGGTTACTTATGATGGCTTGCCAACTAAAAATAAATTAGAGATGTTAAGTGCTGAGCAAGGACTCCCAGTTGGACTCCATGATTTTATTAACAAGATAAAACAACAATACACAATGCAGATTGTTTACTCTAAATGTAAGCCGACTTTTTACCATGAATACGCACTTTCCAAACTATCGAGTGATGGGTATAAGCTTGTTGTAGCCTCAAACTCTATTCGAAGTACAATGGAAGTTATGATGAACCAATCATCTTTAATGCAGTACTTAGACATCATGCTATCAAGCCAAGATGTAAAGAATGGAAAGCCAGATCCAGAAATTTATAATAAAGCAATTAAAGACATCAACCTTAAACCAAATGAATGTTTAATTATCGAGGACAATGAACACGGAATCAAAGCGGCAAAAGATAGCGGTGCTTGGGTAATGGAAGTAGATGAGGTTGATGAAGTTAATTATCACAATATTCAAAAACATATTCGAATGATTGAGGAACAAATGAAATGATTAATATTTTGATACCATTAGCGGGAAGCAATCAATTTTTTTCAGATGTGGAATATCCTTTCCCCAAACCATTAATTGAGATTAATGGTCTCTCCATGATTGAACATGTGATAAATAACTTCTCATCAATTACATGTAAAAAACGTTTTATTTTCATCGTAAATGGAAGTGATTGTAAAAAATATCACTTACATAATACGTTAAATTTGTTATGCGAGAATGCATGTAAAATTATAAAAGTTAATAATGAAACAAAAGGTGCGGCTTGCAGCGCTCTTTTGGCGATAGAATATATAAATAATGATTACCCATTAATCATATCAAATGCTGACCAGATTATTGATGCAGATTTCAATCAAGTTCTAGATAATTTTGAAAGTTATGATGCTGGTGTTATCACTTTTGAATCAGTTCATCCTCGTTGGTCATATATTAGAAAAAATACACAAGGTGATATTGTTGAAACTTCAGAGAAAAATCCTATAAGTAAAAATGCAATAGCTGGGTTTTATTATTTTGCTCAAGGAAAAGAATTTTGTGATGCAGCTATGTCTTCGATTGCTAAAGACGCAAGTGTCAATGGTTTGTATTTCGTTGCTCCCGTATTTAATGAATTAGTTTTGCAAAATAAGAAGCTAACTTCATATGCATTAAGTAATAATTTTTATCATACGTTCTACACGCCCAATAAGATTAAAGAATATGAAAGCCTTTCAAAATGCTAATAGAGTTAACAAAACAATATATTGATGCTTTTGATGCTAAAAATGTCATAAAAGTGTCTGATCTGTTATCAGATTCATTTTCTATTGAAGATCCTGTTGTGAAAAGAATAGAGGGAAAATCTGAATGTATTGAGGCTATAAAAAATATTTTTGACTCATGTGACAAGCTAAGTTTTCAAGAAAAAAATTTATATTTACATAAGCAAACTACTATTATTGAATTTATGTTACAGATTGATGATGTTGTTCTGGAGGGAGTCGACATCATTGAGTGGAAAAATAATAAAATGCATGCTCTGAGGGCTTATTTAGATATCCCTAGAAAGGAATTAGAATGAAACTTGCTAAATTAGATGATATGGTAAAGGGTTGGTTTGTGGGCAATTTTAAACCAACTTGTATCACTACTAGTAATGTAGAAGTTGCAGTAAAAAAATACCAAAAGGGAGATTCTGAAAATATGCATTACCATAAAGTAGCGACAGAAATTACTGTAGTAGTAAGTGGAAGAGTAAAAATGAATGGTGTCGAATATGCTGCTGGAGACATAATAGTGATAGAACCCAACGAAGCGACAGATTTTGAGGCATTGGAAGATAGTGTAAATACAGTAGTTAAAATTCCTGGTGAAATTAATGATAAATATTTAGGTAAACCTGTCATTGATTAATATTGTGATTCCAATGGCTGGGGCTGGAAGTCGATTTAGTGAAGCGGGATATGAAAAACCAAAACCCTTTATTGACGTTTGTGGAAAACCTATGATTGCTAGAGTACTAGATAATCTAAATTACCCTAACGCACAATATATTTTAATTGCGAGAAGCGAACATTTAGTTCGGGAGCGGGTCTTAGTTAATCAAATTAAAAGAGACTACAATGCAATATTCATTTCTATTGATAAACTAACTGAAGGGACAGTCTGTACTGTCCTTTTTGCTAGAAAGTATATTAATAATGATACTCCACTGTTAATTGCAAACTCAGACCAAATTGTTGATTTAGATATAACTAGGTTCATTGATGATTGTTATAAAAAACAGCTCGATGGATCAATCCTTACATTTATTGACCATCATCAAGATCCAAAATGGTCTTTTGCTAAGTTAGATAAAAATAATTTGGTGACCGAAGTAAAAGAAAAAGTTGTGATCTCAAAATATGCAACAGTAGGAATCTATTTATTTTCAAAAGGCCAATATTTTGTAAATGCATCAATTGATATGATGATTGATAATGAAAGAGTTAATGGTGAGTTTTATACTTGTCCTACTTATAATTACATGATTAGTGAAAATATGAAGGTTGGCATTTATAATATTGACTATTCACAAATGCATGGTATTGGGACACCTGAGGATTTAAACACGTATTTGGCGCTAGAGTAATGATTGAAGTATTATCTTTGGTAAACTTTGATAATCAGGCAAGGGTTCAGTACCTTGAACGATCATTTCGAAGTTTTTATAAATATAATAATGTTACGAAACATATTGTTGTTGATGGATCTCATAAAATAGGAAGACAAAAAGAAATTTATGATGAGCTGGGTATCACTTATTTCCATCAAAGGACATATTTCTCAGAAAGGTTAAAGTTTGGTTTACAACAAATTAAAAATGACTACTTTGTTTTTTTGCCAGATGATTATGAATGGATTCATTCTCTCAATATTGAGGATGCAACAACTATTTCAAGAAAGAATAATATTAAAGAACTTAAGTTTGTCTGCCCACCTATGCAATGGTTTTCAATGGCTAACCCTTCTGTCGAAAAGTGGTACGACAAAACCTTTACTTTAAAAGATATTTATGTCCCCACTCATAAAAAAAATTTTTTTAAATCTTTCTTTTGGTCTTGTCATAGATTTTTCACAAAAGGAGAGAGGTTGCTGAAGGATGGTGACCTCTATATATCAAGGAGACATTTTCGGCGATCTTTTATGCAGCAGTTTTCTTTAGGATGCCATTTAATAGAAAAACACTTTTTAGATGTCGTTACTTATAGAATGCCTAATAATATTGTTTCTGCAGGTGATGTAGAAAAATTTATATATAAGAAATTACTGCTTAGAAATTATCTAACAGCCTACTATAAAATGCTTACTCCAGCATTTCATTTTATTGATTTAAATGTTGAGGGTGAGAACCGAGCTCATATTGCCAGTACTAATTTACTCGAAAAAAATAAAGAAATATTTAGGAGGAATTTTGGTTAAATTTATAAGAGCTTTTAAAGGAGGCTCACTAAGCCAAACCAGCTTAATTAAAAAAAGTGACTCAAAATTGTATGTGAGAAAAATAGTTTCTTTGAAGGATAATCGAGAATATGGGTTTCAAAGATGGTATTCACAACTTAAAAAACTGCAAAGGTATTCTGTTTTATTTCCTGGCATTTTCCCAAAAGTTTTTGAGTTTGGTCAAACTGAACAAGAAGCTTATATGGATATCGAGTACTTTGATAATGCAATTAATGCTCAAGAGTTTATTGAAAAATCAACAAAAACTAATGAGATAGATAACTTCTTCTTTGAATTGATAAATTTATTATCAGTGCTTCATAAAAATAAGATTGATTCTTGCAAAGATGGGATGAGTTTGTATATTCATGAAGAAATTGATCAAAGAATTCATGATTGCATGGGTAATAAAGCCTTTACAGATTTTCTACGCTACGACGAAATTATCTTTAATGGAAATAGAATTAGCTCTCTGATGAGCGTGTTAAATCAATATAAAATTATGTGTAATACCTATTACCAGAAACCTAAAGAAACTTTTACTCATGGAAATATCACATTAGAAAATATGCTGTATATCCCAAATGAGAAGAGGCTTATTTTTATAGACCCCTATGAGGAAAATATAATTGACTCTGAATTAGCTGAGTACTCCCAAATATTACAGTCAAGTAATGCAATGTATGAACTTTATAATAAAAAAGAAGTAAATGTCTATCGGAATGAAATAATTATCGATCTGGACGAATCCTTCGGGCTTAAATATTTTAATGATAAAATTAAACATCATATTAAAAATGCTTATGCTCATAATGAATATATGGTAATTAGATTGTTGGAAATATCACAGTTTATAAGAATGTTACCTTTTAAGATGGCGGTAGACCAAGATAAAATGATACTGTTTTATGGTTTAGCTTCTTATTTATTCGATAATTTAAAACAAGAGAATATTTATGCAGCCAGATGAAAACGGAAAATGGTTCTTAGAAACAGAGCTCCCTGTAAACTTTGTGATAAAAAATTCTTATAATGTATTTGATATTAATAATATTGATATATTAGGTTTTGGGACCAAAGGGCCGGGAAGTCGACGTCTTTTAGTTGTTGATTTGAAAGTAAGTAAGCTATATTTAAATCATATAGTCAAATATCTTGATCATCATCAAATTGACTATCATATTGTGATTATTGATGCTGTTGAGGAAAAGAAAGATTTAGAAGCATTAGTTAAGCTACTTAAGGAAATAGAATCATTTGGTTTGACTAGAAAAAGTGAACCTATTCTAGCTATTGGCGGTGGCGTTTTATTGGATATTGTTGGCCTTGCTGCTAGTTTATATCGTAGAGGGGTTCCTTACATTAAAGTCCCTACAACACTTCTTGGTATTGTCGATGCCAGCATTGGGGCAAAAACAGGAATTAATTTTGAAGACAGAAGAAATAGATTAGGATCATACCATACCCCAGTTGCTGCATTTCTTGATAAAAACTTTCTTAAAACATTAGATTATATTGAAATTAGCTCAGGCTTAGGCGAGATCTTTAAAATGTCAATTGTAAAAGACCTTCATTTATTTGAAATTTTAGAAAGCCATGGTGAGCAATTATATAACTCAAAATTTCTTAGTTCTGATTATGCTGATGAAGTAATAAACCTCTCTGTTAAAGGAATGAAAGACGAATTACAGGATAATTTATGGGAAAAAAATCTAAAAAGATTTGTCGATTTTGGACATTCATTTAGCCCTATTCCAGAAATGAGATCTTTAGTTGATGATAAAGTTGATATGTTAACTCATGGTCATGCTGTTGCCCTAGATGTTATTTTTTCGTCGATCATCTCTCTGGTAAGAGGAATGTTTAGTGAAGCTGATGTTGAACGAATAATAGTTACAGCTAAACGCCTTAATTTACCAATCTATCATCCATATTTTTCTGATCCAAATATTTTACTTGAAGCTCTTAATGATACGGTGAAGCATAGAAATGGAGATCAAAACCTTCCAATACCAAAGTCGATTGGAAATTCTATATTTATTAATGATTTAATCTTTTCTGAAATAACTAAAGCGGCTGATTTAATGATAAAGTTTAGTAGAAAATTTGGTGCAGGTAATGACTAAATTTGTTGTCATAACCGGTGTTACTAGTGGAGTTGGTGAGCTTACTTCGCTTAGATTTTCATCTTCTGGATGGACTGTTATAGGTATTGCTCGTAATGGAGAAAAATTAAAACAACTTTCAAATAGAATAGGTAGTAACTTTATACCAATGCAGGCTGATATAAAGTTAAGCAATACTGTTGAAGCAGTATTTAAAAAAATCAAGAAATATACAAAGAAAATTGATCTTTTGATCAATAATGCTGCAGTATTCAAAAATGCTGCATTTAATTCATGTTCTATTGATGACATTGATGAAATGATCAACACCAATCTCAAAGGCGCAATGTATGTTACGTTAAGTGCTATTAAGCTAATGAAGTCATCAAATAATGGTGCAAGGATTATCAATATTAGTTCTGTGGCAGGTACGCATGGTATAGAAAACCAAGCCATTTATTGTGCTAGTAAATTTGGCCTTAATGGATTTTCAGAGGCTCTGAATCAAGAGTTAATAGGTCATAATATATCTATTACAACACTTTTTCCCGGCGGAATAAATACACCACTTTGGAATGAAAATAACCCATACCCTGGAACAAATAAAGCTGAAATTTTGGAAAGTAAAGATATTGTTGATCTTATCGAGTATGTTTCAAAATTAGAGCCTCGCATTATATTAAAAAATCTCACTGTATTTCCCATAAATGAATGGCACTAGGATAGGAGCCCAGAAAAATGAATTTAGTATTAACAATGGCAGGAAGATATTCCAGGTTTGTAGATGAAGGATATAGAATTCCTAAATATTTACTTCCATGGGGAGATAAATCTATTATGAGTGAAATTATTGACCACTTAAATCAAGATGATTTTTTTGAGAATATATTTTTAATCGCTAATAAGAGAGATGTAATTTTTATGCCTCATGTGAAAAAAATATTAAAAAATAAAGGAATTTCCAGCAAACACTTGATTTTAATTGAAGATACAAGTGGACAAGCAGAAACTGCTTTTCATGCAATAAGAGAAATTACGGCTAATATTGGCAGCCTTGAAGGGGGAATTGTTTTTCACAATATAGATACAATATTGTACAAACGTGACTTGTCCTCCTTGCTTGATAAACTAAGTTCAAATATGGGCTATATTGATATATTCAAATCTAATAATCGTAACTATAGCTATGTGTTAGTGAAAGATGATCGAGTGCAGTCAATTGCAGAAAAAATTGTAATTTCTAATAATGCCTCTTCTGGATTGTACGGTTTCAGCAATAAAGACCATTTTCTTAAATATTACGATAAGAATATTATGTACTTTAGTAATCTCTATAAAAAAATGATAGATGCTGGTGAATCTATTTCAGTGAGTGAGTTGCACAATGAAAAAGATACTATTGTGCTAGGCACTCCCTCAGATTATTTAACATCTTCGTATGTATTAGATTTAGAAGGGTAGTTTGAGCAACTTAAATAAAACTGTGACTGTTGGGATACCAACTTATAACCGACCAGATAATTTAAAAAATATCATTGAATGTGTACAAAAACAAACATACAAGGATATTGAAATATTTATATCTGATAATGCTTCAGAAAACCAAGAAAATATTCAATCCATAGTAAACCAATTCAAAAAACATGATCCAAGAATTACATTATTCTTACAAAAGAAAAACCTAGGTGCAATTAGAAATATGCTTTTTTTGCTTGATCATGCTAAGACTGATTATTTTATTTGGATGGCCGATGATGATGAATTTGATCCAGCATTTATTGAAACTTTATTTAAGCACCTTTCAGTTAACACGAGCGCATCAGTTGCGATTACTGGCGTAAAAACTATTGACCTAAGTAATAAAATAACTGTTCAATATGAGACTGGTAGTTATTTGCAGAAGATTTCTAGCCCAGATAGATATCAAAGACTTTTAAACTACATTAATATGCCTTCAGAGCATGGTAAGTCAAGAATTTTTTGGGGGTTGTGTCGAACGGAAATTTTGAAGAAAGCTGTTAAAGAGGTCATTTCTCAGGGAGACATTGATTTAAATAAAGAAATATTATCTATGCAATTTCCTCTCGATATGCAAATGTTAGTTCATGGAGACTTGGAAGTCATCCCCGAAACTTTATTTCAAGCCTATTTACTCGCGTCATCAAATGGAATGAGAGAAGGTAAAATGTTTAGTGGTAGAGAGATTCAGATTTGTAAAATGGGCTATGATGCATATCGAGCCGTCATAATTAATACGCCATATTTGAATGATGAACAGAAACTAAAATTAAAGAAACTTTTGGATAAAGGTGAGAAAAAAGATTTAATTAAAATTATTTCTTATTCTCTTTTAAGTAGGTATACACCTAGAATTTCTCGTTTTTTTAAAAAAATCTATTTCAAGTTTTTTGTATAGGGGATAAAAAAAATTGAATAGTTTTTTTTTAAAGACAAATATCTTCGTCCTAGTAATTTCTAACAGTGGAATTTTTTTCGGTTATCTTTACCAAGTTCTTATGGGGCGATATTTAAGTGTTGGTGATTTTGGCATCCTAACGTCAGTGAACTCACTTGGTATTATTTCGGGTTCTATTTTTGGTGTAATTCCCTTCATTGTTTCAAAATATATTATTGAATTGCATGCAGATAAAGACCTGAAAATATTATTACTGTGGAAGGTTTTTAAAATAACTCTTTTAATTCTGATTGTTATAGTGGTCTCTATTTTTTTGATGATTAATAGTATTACTCAGTATCTAAAATTACCTAATAGCTTACCGATATATCTCTTTCTATTATTTTTAATTACAGGGGTTATACTCAGTATCTTCCTCGGAGTAATGCAGGGTATGTTAATGCATGTTAGGCTGTCTCTCAAGGTAGCGCTAGTAAAATTACTGCAACTTATATTCGCTATTTTTATTGTCGTGTTTATGGGGTATTCGTATAACGGCGCATTAGTTGCCGCGACACTAGCGAATTTTACCATTGGGGTTTGGGTATACTTCCTCATTAGAGAGTATGTTCCGTTAAAGCGAATCGTTCATAAAAAGTTACCGCATAAGATTTCAAAGGAAATAATGACGTATGCTGTTCCTGTGGCATTGACTTTGTTCGTTATGGTCGTTGTGACTAACATTGATGTAGTGCTTGTTAAGCACTACGCTGACGATGTTGCCGCTGGAGAATACTCAGTAGGTGCCGTAATCTCTAGGGTAGCCGTATTTGTTCCTGGAGTTTTATTGACAGTTTTGTTTCCCCAAGTCAGTCAAAACAGTGCTGATGGAAAAAGTTCAATTGTGACATTAGCCGTTGTAATGGGACTCACTATATTATTATCGGGTAGCTTATTATTAATAATATTATTTTTTCCTGAATTTATTATTAAGTTATTTTTTGGTGAAAAATATATTGCAGCATCAGAGGTGCTTGTTATTATTTCTCTCGCAATGAGTGTAGTTGCAGTGTTGAGTGTAATATTTAATTTCTTATTGGCTAAGAGAATGTATGCATTCTTATATCTTAGCTATGCTATTTTATTCGTATCGGGAGGTTACATATACGCTGTAGACAGTTTCGAAGTTATTGAGCTTATCTATGTAATTCTTTATACTTGTCTACTTTTATTAATTTTGAACAGTTTATTGTTAGTTTTTTATTGGCGTAAAGGTTTATATTCTAATGCAGGCTAATATTCAAAAGGATAGAAGGCTTTTCACAAAAAATTTTATTGCCATAGTCTTGCTTTTTGCTTTCTCGATATGGAAGTTTTATCCATCTTTTAGTCAAGGTTTAACAGTATCAATTTTTTCGGGTGATGGTTTAGGTACGATTGCTTGGATGAATGACGTGGCTGTTAAGGCCCAAAACGAATCAATTTCATTCTTTTATTCAGATTTGACTAAACTTGATGGAAGCGGTTTGGGGGCTTGGCCTGCTGTACCCATAAATAGTATTCAAAAAATATTGATTTATATCATTTCGCTTTTTACTCAATCAGATAATCTCTACGACATTTATGCTTTCTTTGGTTTCTTTTTTGTAGGGGTTTCCTCTTATTTTTTGTTAAAAGAATTTAAGGTCAATAGCTTTTTTGCTTTTTTTGG
>CALKDJ010000009.1 GCA_938084195.1 uncultured Methylophilaceae bacterium | reverse complement strand
TCGTTAAAAATCTTCAATTGGTTAATTGCATTTTGACCAGTATTAGCATCAATAACCAATAATACTTCATGGGGTGAGCCCCCGTGGCATTTATCCATCACTTTTTTTATTTTTGCTATTTCATCGATAAGATGCTTTTGCGTTGGGAGTCTCCCAGCAGTATCTGCTATTGCAATATCAATATTTTTTGCCTTTGCAGAATTTATTGCATCAAACACAACTGCGCTTGGATCACCTGTTTCTTGTGATATTACTGTAACGTTATTTCTATCTCCCCAAACCTGAAGCTGTTCTGCAGCAGCCGCTCTAAAAGTGTCACCTGCAGCAATTAAGACAGAATGATTTTGATCTGATAAGTGTTTGGTTAATTTACCTATAGTAGTTGTCTTACCAGTACCATTTACCCCCACCATCATTATTACGTATGGGCTATTTCCACTAATTTTTATTGGCTTCTCAACGGCTTCAAGTAATTCAACTAATTCATTTTTTAATATGCTTTTTAATTCTTGTGGCTCAGCTATATTATTTTTCGCAACTGCATCTTTCACTCTTTGAATTAAATAATCAGTTGCAGAGATACCAACATCAGAAGTCAAAAGAATCATCTCTAACTCATCATAAAAACTTTCATCAATTTTTTGACTAGAGAAAAGCTCACTTAATGGAGTTGTCAGTTTTTCTCTTGTTTTAGCGAGCCCCTCTTTGATTTTTTCGGTGAAGTTAAAGAACCCTTTCTTCTTTTGGGTGGTGCCTTCCTCTGATGAAGGGTCGTTTATATTTATTAAATCATTTTCAAGTGCTTTGTTTGGCTTTGGTTTAGGTGCTGGCTTAGCAACTATTTTCTTTGGCTTTGGTTTAGGTGCTGGCTTAGCAACTATTTTCTTTGGCTTAGGCTTTTTTGTAACTAATTTTTTTAAAAATTCAAACATTTAAATATGGATAAAGAACTTAATGATAAGATTGGTGTCAATTACAATTCTACTACACAAGCTATTTATGAAAAGGGGTTATCAATGCATTTATTTAAATTTCTTTTATTGTTTATTTTCTTCCCACTCTCAGTATTCTCACAAGTCCATGAAACTAAATTAAGTAATGGAATGAGAATCCTAGTTAAAGAAGATAATCGATCACCAGTTGTAGTATCTCAAGTTTGGTACCGTGCTGGCAGTATTGATGAAGTAAACGGAAAAACAGGTATTGCACATGCACTTGAGCATATGATGTTTAAAGGAACTAAGAGTTATAAACCAGGACGTTTTTCTGAAATAATTGCTGCTGCGGGTGGAAGAGAGAACGCATTTACTGGCGCGGATTATACCTGTTACTTTCAACAATTAGAAAAAAGTCAACTACCCCTTTCGATAAAAATGGAAGCCGATCGTATGCAAAACCTTGTAATTACTGAGGAAGAATTCAAAAAAGAAATAAAAGTAGTTATGGAAGAGAGATTATGGAGAACTGATGATAGACCTACGTCTAAAGTCAACGAATTAATGCAATCTCTTGCTTTTGTATCTCATCCATACGGAAGACCAATTGTTGGCTGGATGGATGATTTAAAGAATATGAGTTATAAGGATGCACAAGAATGGTATGACGACTGGTATGCACCCAATAATGCAATTTTAGTAGTAGCTGGTGACGTAAAACATAAAGATGTTTTTAAGCTGGCCAAAAGCCATTTTGGAAAAATTCCTGCGAGAGAGATTAAAGGACGCAAGCCACAAATTGAGGCAAGGCAAGAGGGTATTCGTAGAGCCTCACTAAATGCACCAAGCAAGCTTGGTTATATTCAAATGGGCTATAAAGTCCCGGCACTTGATAAAAATCTAAACAATGATAGTAGTGATATTTATGCCCTAGAGGTTTTAGCAAGTATTTTATCAAATTCAAGCACATCAAGACTTAACCGTAATTTAGTAAATACTTCAGGAGTGGCTGTAAGTGCAAGCGCAGGCTATGCAATGTTAACTAGAGGAGGGCTCAGTTTATTCGAATTTTATGCAACTCCTAGTGAGGGTATAAACGATTCTGAAATAGAGGCTGCTTTGAAAGAAGAAATTGCTAAAATCGTGAATGATGGTGTAACTAAAGACGAATTAAATAGAGTAAAGACTGGAGTGATAGCCGGAGATGTTTATCAAAAAGATTCTGTTTTTTCTCAAGGAATGCTTATAGGTCAGTTGGAAACAATGGGCTATTCACACAAGCTTATGGATCAATATATCAAAAACATAAAAAAAGTAACATCAAAACAGATACAGAATGTAGCAGCAAAATATTTAATTGATGATAGGTTAACGGTTGTAACACTAAATCCTCAAACTATTGATCCGAATCACAAGTCACAAGGAAAACCACATGTTCACTAAGCAAATATTTTTTATATTACTAATTATTAATTTTAATTATGTTTATGCAGGAGTCAAAATTAATCATTGGATAACTTCAGAGGGATCTAAAGTGTATTTTGTAAAGACTGACCACCTTCCAATCCTTGATATTACAGTAAGCTTTAAGGCTGGAAGCGCCCGTGATAATTCTTCAAATAACGGTATTGCTTCATTAACTAATCATTTAATGTTAATGGGTTCTGATGGAATCAATGAAGTTGATTTAGCAAATAAATTTTCTGATATTGGGGCCCAATTAGATAGTGGCTTTGATAGAGATAAAAGTTCCTTTAGCCTAAGAACTCTGAAAGAAAACCAAGAAAAAGCAATTCAGCTTTTTAATTTAGTTTTACATAAACCAAATTTTAATAAAGCCATTATGGATCGAGAAAAGAAAAAGTATCTTGCCTCAATTCGTCAGGGTGAAACTGAACCAGCAACTATAGGTTCAAAAGCTTTCATGAAAACCCTCTACGGAAATCATCCATATGGCCTTCCAATGTCTGGAACGGTTGATTCGATTCAAAAAATTACATCTTCTCAACTTAAAGAATTTTATGATAATTTCTATTTATCTAATCAGGCGGCCATTGTAATTGTAGGTGACACTGACGTTAAAACTGCCAAAGATATTTCTTCAAAAATAAGTGTCGGGCTCCCAAAAAATTTAAAAAGCTCTTTTTACGCAAAGGTTGAAAAAACTAAAAAGAAAAATATAAATATTCCTCATCCATCAGCTCAAGCTCATCTTTATTTTGGAACACCTATTATGAAGAGAGGCGACCCCGATTTCTTCCCTCTATATGTCGGTAACTATATTCTTGGTGGGGGTGGTTTTGTTTCGAGACTCACAACCGAAGTAAGAGAAAAAAAAGGGTTAGTTTATAGCGTTTACAGTTATTTTATGCCTTTCCTTGAAAATGGCCCTTTTCAGGTCGGGCTCCAAACATCAAAAGATCAAATCGATCAAGCATTAAATTTAGTAAAAGTTACGGTTAAAGATTTCATTGACAGTGGCCCTACTGATAGTGAGTTAGAAGCGGCAAAAAGTAATCTGATTGGTGGCTTTCCCTTAAGATTAGAAAGTAATAAAAAAATCGTTGAATATATATCTATGATGGCCTTTTATGATTACCCAATAGATTATCTTGATACTTTTTCTGACAACGTAAACGCGGTGACTGTGAATCAAATTAGAGAAGCATACAAGAAACGCGTGAATATAGATGATTTTACAACTGTGATTGTTGGGATTGAGTAAGACTAAAAAAAATGTTGTAAAGTTAATCGGAGGTAATTGGAAACGAAAAAATATTTTTTTTCATGATAATCAGGGGCTGAGACCAACTCTCGGAAGAGTAAGAGAAACACTATTTAACTGGCTAAACCAAGATCTAACCAACAAAGCTTGTTTGGATTTGTTCGCAGGCACTGGGGCGCTAGGTTTTGAAGCCTTATCTAGAAATGCAAGCTCTTGTATATTTGTAGAAAAAAATAAAGAAAGTTTTACGGAATTAACTAAAAATAAAGAATCTTTGAATGCTGATAAAGCGTTAATCCTTCATTGTCCAGCAAATATTTTTTTAAAAAGCAATACAAAAAAATTCGATGTTATCTTTTTTGACCCGCCATTTATGAGTAAAGATGACTATGAATTATTAGATAGTTTAGTCTATCATCTTAAACCAGATGGATTAATATATATGGAATCTGATAATAAATATTCAAGTGAAATCTTAAAAATTATTAAAAGTTCCATAGCTGGGAAGGTATACTTTTATCTTTTATCGAAGAGTTAATTATGATTGGTCTTTATCCAGGCAGTTTTGATCCAATAACTTTGGGACATGAGGATATAATTAATAGAGCAGTGAAGATTTGCGATAAATTAGTGGTTGCTGTATCCCAAGACAACCAAAAGACGGATTTCCTATCGTCTGAACAAAGATTCAATTTAATTAAATCTATTTATAACAATCACAAAAAAATTGAGGTTTTAACTTATCAAGGATTAACTACCGACTTTGTAAAAAAAATTGATGCAGATTTTATTATAAAAGGATTGCGAAACTCAGGTGACTTTGTTGCTGAGTCTCAAATGGCTCAACTCAATAAAGTCATGCTGACCGAACTAGATACTATCTTTTTGGATTCATCAGATCTCTATCGCTCTATATCATCTTCACTTGTAAAACAAATTTATCATTTGGATGGTGATATTTCTCAATTTGTTTCAGCAAAGACCTTACAATTTTTATCCAAACTCAAATAATCTATGTCTTTACTAATTACTGATGAATGCGTAAATTGTGATGCATGTGAACCGGAGTGCCCAAACAAAGCAATTAACCAAGGCATTGAGATTTTTGAAATTAATCCTAAGTTGTGTACTGAATGTGTCGGGCATTTTGATATTCCCCAATGTATAGAGGTGTGCCCAGTGGTTTGTATTGTTAAAGACTCAAATAATCAAGAAACGAAAAAACAGTTACTAAATAAATATTACAAATTAGTCTGTTAAGTTAATTTAGGTAAAGATTAATTAAATATCTTTTAGCCAAAGGAACCTTATGCGAATTTTACATACTATGATTAGAGTTAATAATCTTGATGAATCAATTATGTTTTATCAAAATTTTTTTGGTATGAAGGTAATAAGAAAGCAAGATTACCCGAAGGGTAAATTTTCTTTAGCTTTTATTGGTTATGGTGCGGAAGAATCAAGTACTGTTTTAGAGCTGACCTACAATTGGGACACCAATAAATATATACATGGCAATGCATTTGGGCATATCGCTCTGGAGGTAGATGATGCATACGAAACATGTGCTGAAATAAAGAAAAAGGGAGGTAAAATTTTAAGAGATCCTGGGCCTATGATGCATGGGGCTACTGTTATAGCATTTATAGAGGACCCCAATGGATACAAAATTGAATTGATTCAAAAAGGTACATTTTAGGTTTCAAGCAAAAAAATCTTTTACCTTATCAAGCCACGTTTCTGATCTGGGGCTATGTTTACCTGAGTCAACTTGGTTTAATTTTTCCAGCTCTTTAAGTAATTTCTTTTGATTTTCATTTAGGCGAATAGGAGTCTCGACCACAACATGGCAATGAAGGTCACCATACTGGCTTTCTCTTATTGGTTTGATACCCTTCCCACGAAGGCGAAATACTGCTCCACTTTGTGTTTCTGCAGGAATCTTAATTTTTGCACTTCCATCTAGGGTAGGCACCTCAATTTCGCCTCCTAATGCTGCAATTGAAAAGCTAATTGGCATTTCACAATGTAAATTTCCACCATCTCGTTCAAATATTTCATGTTTTTTAAGACTAATAACAACATATAAATCTCCGGATGGTCCCCCATTAACGCCAGCTTCTCCCTCTCCACTAAGTCTTATACGATCTCCATCATCTACGCCTGCAGGAATTTTGACTGATAAAGTTTTAGTCTCTTGAACACGCCCAGTCCCATTACAATCTGGACAAGGATCTTTAATAATTTGACCAGTACCATTACAATCTGGACAAGTTTGTTGAACGGAAAAAAATCCTTGTTGCATTCGTATTTGTCCTGTGCCTTGACATCTTCCACATGTCGAAGGTGAGGTTCCTTTTTTTGCTCCAGTTCCAGAGCATGATTTACAAACACTCATAACAGGTATTTTAATTTTAGTTTCCGTACCTTTGTAAGCTTGGTCTAAACTAATCTCCATGTTGTAACGTAGGTCTGCACCTCGATAAACATTAGAGCGTTGGTTTGACCTACCACCACCAAAAATATCACCAAAAATATCACCAAAGGCATCACCAAAGTCACTAAAATCGCCAGGGCCACCCCCACCCATATTTTGATTTACACCAGCATGGCCGAATTGATCATATGCAGAACGTTTTTGATTATCTGAGAGGATATCGTATGCTATTTTAGCCTCTTTAAAACTGGCTTCAGCGTTTGGGTTATCAGGATTTCTGTCAGGATGATGCTTCATAGCAAGCTTTTTAAAAGCTTTTTTTATATCATCATCCGATGCTCCTCGGTCAACACCAAGAACTTCGTAGTAATCTCTTTCTTGCGCCATTTAGGAATTCATATAGGACCATTAAAGGTCCTATATCTTATGTTTATTTATCGGATTTTGCTTCTTTTTTATCTTCTTTCTTTACTTCTTCAAAATCAGCGTCAACTACCTCAGCATCCACTGTTTTTTCTTTTGGATTATCACCAGCTGCTTCAGATTGTTGCCCGGCTTGTTGTTTAGCTTGTTCCTCAGCATACACTTTTTCGCCAAGTTTTTGCGAGGCTTCAGCTAAAACTTTATTTTTGGCTTCTATCTCATCTTTATTATCTGACTTGATAGCTTCCTCTAGACCTTTTATGGCATCTTCGATACCTTTCTTCTCTTCATCAGATAATTTATCCTGATGTTCTTTCATAGTTTTTTGAACTGAGTGAATCATTGCTTCAGCCGAATTCTTAGCATCTACTAACTCCTTCACCTTTTTATCCTCTTCAGCAAATTTCTCAGCATCTTCTTCCATTTTCTTAATTTCATCTTCGGAAAGACCGCCATTGGCCTTAATGGTAATTTTATTTTCTTTACCTGTAGCCTTATCTTTTGCGTTAACGTGCAATATTCCATTTGCATCAATATCAAAAGAAACTTCAATTTGTGGGGTTCCTCTAGGTGCCGATGGAATATCAGTTAAATTAAATTGCCCTAAACTTTTATTACCAGTGGCAACTTCTCTTTCACCCTGCAAGACGTGAATAGTTACCGCACTTTGGTTATCTTCTGCAGTTGAGAATACCTGAGATGCCTTGGTTGGGACGGTAGTATTTTTCTTTATGAGTTTCGTCATCACACCACCAAGCGTCTCAATACCTAAACTTAATGGAGTAACATCAAGCAATAAGACATCTTTCACATCACCTTGAAGAACACCACCTTGGACGGCAGCACCAACCGCAACGGCCTCATCAGGATTAACATCTTTCCTGGGGTCAACACCAAATATTTCTTTTACTTTTTCTTGCACCTTAGGCATTCTAGTTTGACCACCTACCAAGATTACGTCAGCAATATCAGACGCTGATAAACCTGAGTCTTTCAATGCTGTTTCACAAGGGGCAATTGTTCTTTGTATCAAGTCATCGACAAGCGATTCAAACTTGGCCCTTGTTAATTTGACTACCAAGTGTTTTGGTCCTGACGAATCTGCTGTGATATAGGGTAAATTAACCTCAGTTTGTACGCTGCTTGAAAGCTCTATTTTCGCCTTTTCTGCAGCCTCTTTAAGCCTTTGTTTGGCAAGTATATCCTTTGTAAGATCTACTCCATTTTCTTTTTTAAATTCATCAGATAAAAAATCGATAATTCTATTGTCAAAGTCCTCACCACCAAGGAAAGTATCACCATTGGTAGATAAAACTTCAAACTGATGCTCACCATCAACACTACTAATCTCAATGATGGAAACATCAAATGTTCCTCCACCTAAGTCATAAACGGCAATTTTTCTATCACCTTCTTTTTTATCTAATCCAAAAGCAAGAGCTGCAGCAGTTGGCTCATTAATTATTCGTTTCACCTCTAATCCAGCAATTCGTCCAGCATCTTTTGTTGCTTGACGTTGGCTATCATTAAAATATGCTGGAACTGTAATAACAGCTTCTGAAACAGATTCACCGAGATAATCTTCAGCAGTCTGTTTCATTTTGCGCAGAATTTCAGCAGATATTTGCGGGGGAGCCATTTTTTCATTATTGACCGCAACCCAAGCATCTCCACTATCTGCCTTGGTTATTTCATAAGGCATCAATTCAATATCTTTTTGCACTTCTTTTTCATCAAATTTTCTACCGATCAATCTTTTGACTGCGTATAGGGTATTTTTTGGGTTTGTAACTGCTTGTCTTTTAGCAGGGGCACCAACTAAGATTTCCCCGCCATCTTGATAAGCTATGATTGAAGGAGTAGTTCTTGCTCCCTCTGCATTTTCAATCACCTTTGGTTTCCCATTTTCCATTACAGAAACACAAGAATTTGTAGTTCCTAAATCAATTCCAATAATTTTTGACATTTTGGTTATTTCCTTAAAATATTTATTAACGTATAAATTGGGGCGAATTCTTTTTTTTCAAGCCCATATAATTTTATTTAGCTTTTGAAACTGTTACCAAGGCCGGTCTCAATACTCTGTCATTAAGCTTGTAGC
>CALKDJ010000008.1 GCA_938084195.1 uncultured Methylophilaceae bacterium | reverse complement strand
GCACCAATTGCTATGGAAGAAGGTTTACGATTTGCAATTCGTGAGGGTGGACGAACAGTAGGCTCAGGAGTTGTTGTAAAAGTTGTTGAGTAAATATTAATTACTTAGGCCAGTAGCTCAATTGGTAGAGTATCGGTCTCCAAAACCGAGGGTTGGGGGTTCGAAGCCCTCCTGGCCTGCCAATAAAGGAATGTAGTAGAAGTGAATATAAATATTAAACTGAGTTTATCATTTTTACTCTTCGGAGCAGGGCTTGTAGGGTTTTATGTACTATCTGGTGAGCCAGTGGTACTAAGAATATTATCAGTATTGGTAGGCTTAGGTTTAGCAATTGCTGTTTTTTGGACTACCCCACAAGGTCAACAAGCTTTTGGTTTTTTGAATGATGCAATAACTGAAGCAAAAAAAGTAGTCTGGCCTACAAGGAAAGAAACATTTCAAATGACAATGATTGTTTTTATTTTAGTGGTTTTAATGGCTATTTTTCTAGCATTTGTTGATATTAGTTTTTCATACATCATTAATATGATTTTAGGACGAGGATAATTGATGTCAAAAAGATGGTATGCAGTTCAAGCCTACTCAGGTTATGAAAAAATTGTGCAGAAAAACTTACTAGAAAGAATTCAACAGTCTGAATTAAATGATCAATTTGGTGACATATTAGTTCCAGTTGAAGAAGTTGTAGAAATGAAAGCTGGTCAAAAAACATTGAGTGAGCGCAGGTTATACCCTGGATATGTTTTAGTGCAAATGGATATGAATGATGATAGCTGGCATTTAGTAAGAAGCACTCCTAAAGTTACGGCATTTATTGGTGGATCTGCTCAAAAACCGACACCAATAAAGGACAAAGAAGTGGATATTATTCTACAAAGAATGGATGACAGCAAGGTTAACCCAACCCAGAAAATGACTTTTGAGGTTGGAGAGTCTGTTAGGGTTTTAGATGGTCCATTCAAAGACTTTTCTGGTTCAGTAGAAGAAATTAATTATGAAAAAAGTAAGCTTAGAGTATCAGTGGTAATTTTTGGTCGAGCAACACCTGTGGAGTTAGAGTTCGGACAAATCGAAAAAGAAGTTTAGATTAAAACTTGGGAGCTATTAAACAAGCGTTTGTACCAATAAATAGGAGAATAAAGAATGGCAAAGAAAATTGAAGGCTATATTAAGCTTCAAATCCCTGCAGGTAAAGCAAACCCCAGTCCACCTGTTGGCCCAGCACTTGGGCAGCGTGGATTAAATATTATGGATTTTTGTAAAGCATTCAATGCTGCAACACAAAGTATGGAGCCAGGATTACCTATACCTGTAGTAATTACTGCTTATTCTGACAAGAGCTTCACTTATATAATGAAGACTCCACCAGCATCAATTTTGATAAAAAAAGCAGCAAAAGTAGATAAAGGATCTAGAGTCCCTCATACAGAGAAAGTTGGAAAAATTACTCGAGCTCAAGCTGAGGAAATTGCGAAAACAAAACAACCAGATTTAACTGCAGCAGATATGGATGCAGCAGTTAGAACTATTGCTGGAAGTGCTAGAAGTATGGGTATCGAAGTGGAGGGTCAATAATATGGGGATTAGTAAAAGAATGAAATTATTAACGGATTCTGTTGATAGAGACAAATTGTATTCTGTAGATGATGGCTTAGCCCTGGTTAAAGACACAGCTAAAGCTAAATTTGATGAATCAGTAGATGCATCAGTAAATTTAGGAATTGATGCCAAAAAATCTGATCAATCAGTTAGGGGTTCAATTGTTCTTCCAAATGGCACAGGTAAGACAACTCGTGTTGCAGTATTTGCCCAAGGGGATGCAGCAGAGGCTGCAAAAAAGGCTGGCGCAGATATAGTGGGATATGAGGATCTTGCTGAAAAAATAAAAGCAGGTGAAATGAATTTTGATGTTGTAATTGCAACACCAGATGCAATGAAAATTTTGGGTCCATTAGCACAAATTTTAGGCCCAAGAGGATTAATGCCTAATCCTAAAGTTGGAACTGTGACGCCTGATACTGATAAAGCAGTAAAAAACGCAAAGGCTGGACAAGTTCAATATAGAACAGATAAGGCAGGAATTATCCACTGTACTATTGGAAGAGCATCATTTTCTGTAGATCATTTGCAAGCAAATTTATCAGCATTGATGGGTGCTATTAATAAAGCCAAGCCAACAGGAACAAAAGGAATTTTTATAAAAAAATTATCGATTTCTAGCACTATGGGTGCTGGAATAAAAATTGATCAAGCAAGTTTAACGTTTTAAAGAATTTATGAGGTTTTCCTCATATTAAGTGCTTTGGGCTCGTGAGGTATTGCGAGGTTATCAAAGACCGTAGGTACGAAAGTTTAATTTACAAAATAAGCCTACGCAGATGGCGGTGCCCTAAAGGATAGCATCCTGATAGAGGTAATCGTTTTTTGGTATTAATTTTATTAATACTTTTATTAACGTAAGGAGAAGACCTTGAGTCTGAATCTTGATGAAAAAAAGGCAGTAGTTGCTGAAGTTAGCAAGCAAATCGAAAATGCCCAAGCAATGATACTCGCCGAGTATCGTGGAGTAGGTGTTGAAGATATGACAAGCCTAAGAGCTAAAGCCAGGAATTCTGGTGTGTATTTAAAGGTGCTTAAGAATAAGTTGGTAAAAAGAGCAGTTGAAGATACATCATTTTCTTCATTATCTGAAGAAATGGTTGGCCCGTTAGTTTTTGGTATATCGGAAGACCCAGTGGCAGCAGCTAAAGTTTTAAATGACTTTGCTAAAGAAAATGATTTGTTTGTTATTAAAACAGGAGCAATGCCAAATGAAAGGTTAGATGTTAATGCAATTAAAGCATTAGCTTCATTGCCGAGTCGTGAAGAATTACTTGCAAAATTATTGGGAACTATGCAAGCACCTGTTGCGAAATTTGTACGTACTTTGAATGAAGTGCCTACAAAATTTGTTAGAGGAGTAGCTGCAGTTAGAGACCAAAAACCTGCATAAAATTTTTAGCGTTAAGGCTTACTTAAACTATTAGGAGTAAATAAATATGGCTATCTCAAAAGAAGATATCTTAGAAGCAATAGGTTCAATGTCAGTTTTAGATTTATCAGAGCTGATTAAGGAAATGGAAGAAAAATTTGGTGTTTCAGCAGCAGCAGCAGTAGCAGCAGCTCCAGCAGCAGGCGGCGCAGCAGCAGGCGGTGCAGCAGCTGAAGAAAAGTCTGAGTTTGATCTTCATTTGACAGGTATTGGTGAAAATAAAGTTAATGTCATTAAAGCCGTTAGAGAAATAACAGGTCTTGGCCTTAAAGAAGCAAAAGATATTGTTGATGCTGCACCTAAGGTCGTTAAAGAAACATTAGATAAAGCTTCAGCTGATGAAGCTTTGAAAAAATTAACTGATGCTGGCGCAACTGCTGAGCTTAAATAGTTAATTCTTATAGTAAGGCTGAATCTTGTATTTAAGATTCAGCCTTACTTTATTTAATAAAGTATTTATATATGAAAAAACTTATTTGAGTTTTTTGATATATAAATTGTTAATTCTGGAGATGCTATGAGCTATTCGTTTACCGAAAAAAAACGTATTAGGAAAAGTTTTGCAAAAAGAGAAAAGGTACTAGAGATTCCTTATCTTTTAGCAATGCAGCTTGAGTCTTATAAAGACTTTCTTCAAAGGGAAGTTAAAGTTGGAGATCGAGAAAATTCAGGTCTCGAATCAACATTTAATACCCTTTTCCCGATATCGAGTCATTCAGGTAACGCCAAACTTGATTATGTTAGTTACAATCTTGGAGATGAAGTTTTTGACGTTAAAGAATGTCAGCAACGTGGATTGACATATGCCGTCCCATTGAGAGTAAAAGTTCGTTTAACAATATTTGATAAGGAAGCTTCAGAACCAACAGTTAAAGAAGTTAAAGAACAAGAAGTATATATGGGTGAAATTCCATTAATGACCCAAAACGGATCATTTGTTATTAACGGTACAGAGAGAGTAATTGTCTCTCAACTACATAGAAGTCCTGGTGTCTTTTTTGAACATGACAGAGGAAAGACACATAGTTCAGGAAAATTATTATTCTCAGCAAGAGTGATACCCTATCGAGGATCATGGCTTGATTTTGAATTTGATCCTAAAGATTATTTATATTTTAGGATTGATAGAAGAAGAAAAATGCCAGTTTCAACTCTTCTTAAGGCATTAGGATTATCCTCTGATGAAATCCTTTCAACTTTTTATGATTTCGATACTTTCGATATCAAATCAAATGCTTTCCATTTCCATTTTATTCCTGAAAGACATAGAGGTGAAATTGCAAAGCAAGATATTAAAGATAAAAAAGGTAAGTTGATTATCACTAAAGATAAACGCATTACTGTGAAGCATATTAGAGAGATTGAAAAATCAGGAATTAAATCCATTGTTGTGGAGCAAGAGGTTCTAATTGGCAAGAAAATTGCAAAGTCAAGTATTGATTCGGATAGTGGAGAAGTTATAGCTGATACTAATACTGAAATTACAGAGGAATTATTAGAAAAATTCTTAGATCTTAATATCAAGCAATTTAATACTCTATATTCTAATGATTTAGATCATGGAGATTTTTTATCACAAACACTTGCTTCTGATGATGTGCCAGATCAATATAGTGCTAAGGTTGCTATTTATAGAATGATGCGACCTGGAGAGCCACCTACAGAAGATTCAGTTCAGGCTTTATTTGATGGATTATTTTTTAATTCAGATCGTTATGATTTATCTAACGTGGGGAGAATGAAGTTTAACAGAAGAGCTTTCCCTAAAGTTTACGACCAATATGCTGATTGGCTTAAAAGGTTTTATGATAAATCAGGTAGTAAAAAAGAAATAGGAG
>CALKDJ010000007.1 GCA_938084195.1 uncultured Methylophilaceae bacterium | reverse complement strand
TATAAATTTTAACAGTACAAAAATTACTGTTAAAAAAATTCACAGGCTTAAGGAAAGCTCGTTTCCAATCTATAAAGATAATTTTATGGGAGGTGAACTTAATGCAATGGAAAATATAAAAAAATATTTTCAAAGTAACTTACCCCAATCTTATAAAGATACAAGAAATAATTTAATAGGAATAAATTTTTCTACTAAGTTTTCTCCTTGGTTAGCATTGGGCTTTATTTCTCCAAGACAAATATATGCATATCTAAAATATTATGAGCTTAATTTTTTGGCAAATGAGAGTACATATTGGATTTTCTTTGAATTATTGTGGAGAGATTTTTTTAGATTCATTTTTATTAAATATGGCGATAAATTTTTTTATAAAAGTGGATTAGGATTAAATCCAGTAAAAATAAATCATAATGCAAAGAACTTAGAGGCATGGATAAAGGGTAAGACATCAAATTCATTCATTAATGCTGGAATGATTGAATTATATAAAACAGGATTTTTATCGAATAGAATGCGTCAAATTGTAGCAAGTTACCTTGTCAACGAACTATCTTGTGATTGGCGATCAGGCGCATCATGGTTTGAATCTCAATTAATAGATTACGATGTTTATAGTAATTATGGAAATTGGGCATATATTGCAGGATGTGGAACAGACCCTCGAGGAGGAAGACATTTTAATATTGAAAAACAAAGAAAAATTTATGATCCAGATGGTATCTATCAACAAATATGGAATAAATCATGAAAAAATTACAAATAATTTTAGGAAACCAATTATTTCCAATCACAGAAATCCAAAAACTGAAATCAACTTTTGTTTTTATGGCAGAAGATATGGGGTTATGTTCTGAACCCAGAAATCATAAATTAAAAATATTAAATTTTTTGGTCTCAATGAGGGAGTACAGAGATGAACTTATAAAAAAGAGCTTAAAAGTATTTTATTTTTCTATTGAGGATCCGGAATTTCAGAATCCTTATGAAGATAAACTATTAAAGGTTATAAAAAAAGAAAAAATTGATGAAGTACAATTTTTTGAAATAGAAGATAGGACGTTTGAGAATAGAATTATTACGTTGCTTCGAAATAAAGGTATTAGATATTCAATAGTTCCATCACCTATGTTTTTATGTTCAAGAAAAAATTTCTTAGAATACTCTAAGAAAAATAAAAATTTAAGGATGGCTAGTTTTTATCAAATGATGAGAAAAGAACATGGGATATTGGTCGATAAAGATAATAAACCTATTGGTGAAAAATGGTCATTTGATGCTGATAATAGAAAAAAACTTCCTAAAGATATTTTATTACCAGCAAAACCAAAAAATAACATATCTTCATATTTACCTGATCTTGAGAGAATCATTAATTCGAAATTCAAAGACCATCCAGGCAGCACAAAAAATCCTTGGGTACCTTTCACCAGGGCACAAGCGTTAGAATTTCTTGACAATTTTCTGGAGTATAAAATAGAAAACTTTGGTAAATATGAGGATGCTATTGATTCAAATAATAATTTTTTATTCCATAGTTTAATGAGCCCCATTTTAAATATTGGATTATTAACTCCTCAGGAAATTATAGAAAAAACATTAAGCTATCATGATAAAAAACCTATTCCAATTAACTCTTTGGAGGGATTTATAAGGCAGATTATAGGTTGGAGAGAATTTATTAGAGGGATATACCATGCAAGAGAGGAAAATGAGGTTAAGGGAAATTTTTGGAATCACGATAGACTTTTAACAGCGGATTGGTATGAAGGAACAACAGGCATTACTCCTCTAGATGATGCAATTAAAGATTGTATTAATTATGGATACACCCATCACATTCCCAGACTTATGATAATTTCCAATATGATGAATTTGGCTAGAATTCACCCCGATGAAATTTATAGATGGTTTATGGAAATGTTTGTAGACTCAGCAGATTGGGTGATGGCAGCAAATGTTTATGGTATGGGAACCTTTTCTGATGGCGGGTTGTTTGCTACTAAACCCTACTCTTGTGGTTCGAATTATATTTTAAAGATGAGTAATTATAAAAAGAGTGAGTGGTGTGAGACTGTCGATGGTTTATATTGGTCTTTCGTATCAGACAATGAATCTTTTTTTAAAAAAAATCCAAGATTATCGATCCTTTCTAATGCCCTTGGCAGAATGAATGATAATAGAAAAAAAATTATTTTTAAGAAAGCCAATGATTTTATAACAAATATGACTAAAAATTAGGTTACTTAATTTACACTTTTTCCCCAGATAAACAGACCCACCCATCTTTATAAGAAGACTCTTGCATTACAAACCATTCACTGTAAATATCCCTGATCTCATTTTCTTGATGTTTTAATATTCCTGATAAAGCAATTTTTCCATTCGGTAAGCAATAACGTGCAAGTGCAGGTGCTAGAACTTTTATAGCACTTGACAGAATATTAGCAATTACTAAGTCTGCCTGAACTATTAGCTTTTCTTGAGAATTTTTAAAAGTTATATCCGTTTGATTGGATTTAGCATTTTGTTCACTAGCAATGATGGCTTGAGGATCTATATCAACACCTGTAACGGCACTAGCCCCTAATTTCTTTGCACAAATAGCTAAGATACCTGAGCCACAACCATAATCTAATACCACATTATTTTTTTTAATATTTTTAATCATCCATTCTATGCAAAGGTGTGTGGTGGGATGCGAACCAGTTCCAAATGCCAAACCTGGATCAAGAGTTAAGTTTATTGCTTCTGGATCAATTACATCATGCCATGTTGGGATGATCCATACTTTATTTAAAATTGAAATAGGATTAAATTGTTCTTGTGTTTTTTTGATCCAATCTTGATCTTGAATTTGCCTAAATTTAGGGTCTAATTTTATCTTAAATTTCGTCTCCAACGCTTTAATTGTTTTTTTTGCATCCATTATGGTATTAAATAAGGCATCAATTTGAGTATGCTGCCAGAATTTTTGGTCCCCATTATGTGGTTCTCCAAAAATCATTTCCTCTTTTTTATTATGCAGATTTTGGTCTTGAATAGATGCTGAAATAGCACCATTTTCTAAGATAAATTCACTAAAGTTATTTGCTTGTTCGGCAGACGTTAAAATTGATACATTGATCCATGACATCTTACGTTTTTTTGTTAAGTTTTTGTTCTAAGTAATGAATAGTAACTCCACCTTCCTTAAAGGCTAAATCTTTCATCAAGTCACGATGAAGCGGAACATTTGTTTTTATACCCTCTATTAATATTTCTGAGAGAGCTATTTGCATTCTTGCAATTGCTTGCTCTCTTGTTGCGCCATAACAAATTAATTTACCAATCATTGAATCATAGTGTGAGGGAACTTTATAGCCTCCAAAGGCATGCGTATCCATACGTACGCCAGGGCCGCCAGGTAAATGGAAACGTGATATTGTGCCTGGTGAAGGTATAAAATTATATGGATCCTCTGCATTTATTCTGCACTCAATAGCATGACCATTGAGCTGGATATGCCTTTGTTTTCGATTTAGCTTTTCTCCATAAGCAATCCTAATTTGTTCTTGCACTAAATCTAACCCTGTAATCATTTCAGTAACAGTATGTTCTACTTGAAGCCGCGTATTCATTTCAATAAAAAAGAATTCACCATTTTCATAAAGAAACTCAAATGTACCAGCACCACGATAACCAATTTTTTTACATGCATCTGCACAACGTTGCCCCATCTTATCCCTTAATCTTGTTGGCACCCCTGGCGCGGGCGCCTCTTCGATAATTTTTTGGTGGCGTCTTTGTAAAGAACAATCCCTATCCCACAAATGTACAGCATTTCCATGCTGATCGGACATTACCTGAAACTCAACATGCCTTGGTTTTTCTAAGAACTTCTCCATATATACGGTAGCATTTCCAAAAGCAGCTTCTGCCTCTGCTTTGGTCATAGCTACAGAATTTAATAGCGCTGCTTCAGTATGAACAACCCGCATTCCTCTTCCACCTCCACCACCTGCTGCTTTTACGATTACGGGATACCCAATTTTTTTTGCAATATCTTTAATGTCATTAGCATTTTCAGATAATGCACCATCTGAACCAGGCACACATGGAACCCCAGCTTTCTTCATAGCAGCTTTTGCACTAACTTTATCTCCCATCAGTCTTATAGTTTCAGCTTTTGGACCAATAAAAGTGAAACCACTCTTTTCAACACGTTCTGCAAAATCTGCATTTTCAGATAAAAAGCCATATCCTGGATGAATTGCCTGTGCATCGGTGACTTCAGCAGCACTAATAATGGCAGGAATATTTAGGTAACTAAGATTGGAAGGGGGAGGGCCAATACATACTGCCTCATCAGAAAGTTTTACATATTTTGCCTCGGCATCTGCTTGGGAATAAACAGCAACGGTTTTTATTCCCATTTCCCTGCATGCCCTTAACACTCTTAATGCTATTTCACCACGATTGGCAATCAGTATTTTATCAAACATATTTTACTCAACAACGAATAGAGGTTCACCAAATTCTACAGGCTGCCCATTTTCAATTAATATTTTTTTGATTACTCCATCCTTGTCGCTTTCAATCTCGTTAAGGATTTTCATGGCCTCAATAATACACAAGATATCGCCTTTTTTAACGGTTGATCCTATTTCTACAAAAGGCCCTGCATCTGGAGATGAAGCTCGATAGAATGTACCTACCATTGGAGAGGTTATATGTTTTTCGGTTGAGGGCGAGGCTGTTGCAGACTTATCACTCTGTTCAGATGTCGAAGGTTCTGAAGGAGATTGAGGAATGACTGGTGGAGCAGCGAATTGAGGAGATTGAATATATTGAGGAGCGATTTGTTGAGCCTCAACTTGGCGACTTATTTTAACTTTTTCTTCACCTTCGGTTAATTCAAGCTCCGCAATGCCAGACTCTTCCACTAAATCAATTAATTTTTTTAATTTTCTAAGATCCATACTTACCTCTTTATATTTCTTTATGATTTACAGCATATCTCATGGCTGCAATATACCCCTCTGATCCCAACCCACAAATAACACCAATTGCTAAATCAGAAAAAAAGGATTCCTTTCTAAATGATTCACGAGCAAATACATTAGATAGATGTACCTCAATAAATGATATTTTTGTTGCTGATATAGCATCTCGAATAGCAACTGAAGTGTGAGTGAAGGCAGCAGGATTTATTATTAAAAAATCAGCCTTAATATTTTGTATAATTTCAACAATTTCTAATTCGCTATTGCTTTGAATAATTTCAACATCAAGATTAAGTTTTTTCGCTTCCTCAGTAATTTGTTTGTTGATATCTGCTAAAGAAGCATTACCATAGTGCTTTGGTTCTCTATCACCTAAAAGGTTGAGATTTGGACCATGTACAACAAGAATTTTCTTTGTAGCCATAATTGAATTAAAAATTAAAGAATATTTATTTTAGACGAAAATGGGGGCATTTGTCTACATTTTCATTGATTTTAAGTGATTTTAGGTAATTTTTTTAAAAAGAATTATCACTTAGTGCTTGATTTAAATCAGAAATCTTTACTTTACCATAAAATGATTTTTTTACTGATCCGTCGGGTTGAATAATAACGGTAAAAGGCAACACGCCCCTCTCGTTACCTAATTTTTTTGCTAATGTGACTCCTTCTAGCTCATTAGCTATAAAAGACGGATATTGAATGGGTATTTCATCCTGAAATTTGACGACATCAGCTATTTCATCGATAGCAATTGCAATAAGATTAATATCTTTATTCTTATAAAACTCATTTAGTTCTGGTATTTCTTCTCTACATGGAGCACACCAAGTAGCCCAAAAATTAATAATGAATAATTTATTTTTGTAATTCTGTAAAGTTAATTTTTTCTTTGAAAGATCTTGAAGTTCAATTGCATATAATAAATTAGTTTCAGTCGAAGCACCTTTTAGACTAGTTTTATGAAAAACAAAGCCAGAGCCTAGAGCAATAGTTGCAAGTAAAAACAAAAAAATAATTTTTTTACTGATCATTTTTGTGCACTTCTTCAAGAACATTATAAAATTCTTCAGCATTTTTAAAACCGATAATATCGAATTTTTTTAAATGATTACCATTTTTATCAAAAAACATGATGCCGGGAGGGCCAAATATATTGAATGCTTGCATAAGTTCTTTATGGCGTTTGTTGTTCTCCGTAACATCAGCTTTTAATAAATTGAAGTTTTTTAACATTGAGTAGACCTTTTCATCAGTAAATGTGTATTTCTCATATTCTAAACAAGCAACGCACCAGTCAGCATAAAAATCCAACATTTGGGGTTTTTGATTGGAAAGCGATAATTGATTATCAAGATTCTTTTTGTCCTCTACATTTATAAATACAAGCTGTTTTTCATTATTCGTGGATGTATATTGAGTGACAATATTTTTTGTCAACAATACTGCGGATAAAATATAGATAAATGAAATCAAGAATGTTACTACTTTATTTTTTTTAGAAACACGTTGATATTGCTTTAGGCTAAAAATGAAAGCAAAGAATAATATAGTAAGGAGTGAAATAAAGAAGGTTATTTCCGGCAAGAGTGGTCTTATGATATAGACTGCCATCGCTAATAATACAAACCCCATTATTTTTTTTACAAAACTCATCCAAATGCCAGGTTTAGGAAGAATATAATCTGACGAAAAACCAAGAATTAGTAATGGCACACTCATACCAATTGCCATAAATAATAACGAAACACCACCTAGAACAAAATCACTAGTTTGACCTATATACAATATGGCAGCAGCCAAAGGGGGGGCTACACATGGGCTTAAAATTAACGCTGAAAATAATCCCATAAAAAAGACACTTACCTTATTACCACCCTTAAATCTTGATAGAAAATTAGCAATATAATTATTTGTGTTTATCGGTAATTTAATTGAAATAATTTCAAGCATTATAAGTCCGAATACTAAAAAAAGTATGCCACTAAAATATAAAAATCCTATATTTTGTATGCTGCTAGAGAAAAGCGTACCAGTTATTCCTGCAACAATGCCTAAGGAAGAGTAAGTAACACAAATACCCATTACATATGAAATAGTTAAGGATTTAGATGATTTTTGATTGGAAGCCATTATGATCCCTGATAAAACTGGAACCATAGGTAGCACACAAGGGGTTATTGAGAGTAACAACCCTGATATTAAGAATCCAAATAAAATTAAAAATATATTATTATTTTTAAAATTTTGTTCGACAAAGTTGTTTTGTATAGCACTAGATCTTTTCCCCTCATCTTGATTTTTATAGCCTAAGTAGCGAATGGTTGGGGGATAACAAAGTCCCTTTTCACTGCAACCTTGAAATTTAAGTTGAATATCATCTTTGTCAAATGACTTACTATTAAATGTTATTAAAAGCTTTATGGATTCATAAAAGACTTCCTGCTCACCAAAATATTCATCATTTTTAGTTTTAGATTTGGGATAAATAATATCGTGACTCAATCTTTCTGGATGAATTATTTCAAACTTTGATTTATAAAGATAATATCCATCGGCAATATCCATATATATTTCAAATTTTTGATTATCTACTTCATCTACCCTAATGATTTTAAAGGCCTCGTCTACAGATAGAAAAGTATTTTTATCATCAACAAATGGATTTCCAGCAAATGAAACTAAAACTGGAAAAATCAGACTTAATAAAAGAAATAGGAATTTTATATTCTTGGGCATGTTTAATTGATGCATAGCAGTCTATAATATTTGTATGAGTAATTTTATATGGTTAAGTTCTATTCAGCTATAGCTCTCAATATATTATCTTGAAAAACAAACACAGTATTTTATTTTTAATATGAGATTAATTTTTACCTTATTTTTATTTTTATTACCATTTCTTGAAATATGGGGTCTTTTTAAGTTTGGCGCCATGTATGGATGGTGGTTTTTTGGATACATTATTATCATTGCTTTACTGGGGTGGCAGTTAATTCAGGATGAAAAAGCTTTGGTAGTTTCAAAACTAATGAGTATGATGACTCAAGGTGGGAGTCCAGCATCAGTCATTCTTGGAAGCGCAAAGAATTTATTAGCAGGAGCTTTATTTTTATTTCCAGGAGTCATTACTGACATAATTGGTTTTATTTTATTAATTATTCCAATACAAAATTCACCTGATCCGAAATATCAATCCTCACAATCACAACAGGATAAATCTAAAAGTGAAGTTATTGAAGGTGAATACCGCAGAGAGGAT
>CALKDJ010000006.1 GCA_938084195.1 uncultured Methylophilaceae bacterium | reverse complement strand
GAGGATTTGTAACCAAAACTCCCTCATCAAGTGGTGGCTTTATCTCGTTAAATTGCTTGCATGCAAGTTGAATACAATTTTCAAATCCAGCAAGCACAAGATTTTTTTTACTCACTCGTACAGCGCGTAAATCTTTATCGGAACCGTAAATCCGCAAAAAATCTTTCTGAATAATTGCATTCTGATATGATTTTTTTATATCCTTAAAAAGTGCTTTGTCAAAGTTTTTCCATGCCATAAAACCAAAATTACGCTTCAGACCAGGTGCCTGATTTGTGGCAATCAATGCGGCTTCGATTAGAAATGTTCCACTGCCACACATGGGGTCAAGAAAGGCTTGACCTGGCTCCCAACCAGATAATTTAATTATTCCTGCAGCCAAGTTTTCTTTAATAGGTGCCTCCACACTACCTACTCTAAAACCCCTCTGGTAAAGTGGGTCACCTGAGGCATCTAAATAAATTGAAAAATTGTTTTTTTCAAGAAATAGATGCACCTTGATATCAGGTTCTCGCACCTCCACACTGGGCCTCTTTCCAAATTTTTTTCTAAAAAAATCACATATAGCATCTTTAATTCGTAACGTCATAAAATCTACACTTTTTAGAGGACATTTAATGGCGGTAGTTGAAACTTTAATAGTTTTATTTACCTCAAACAATGAGCACCAATTTACATCAAGCGCAGATTTATATATATCTTCTTCATTTTCATAAGTACCTTTTTTAACTAAACACATTATTCTGGTAGCAATACGGCTTGAGATATTTGCTCTGTACAACACTTCGTGATTTCCGGTAAAAAGAATACCGCCATCTACTTTTTCAAGGTCGACTGCACTTATGCTAAATAATTCTTGCTGAAGAATTTCTTCTAATCCTCGCGGACAACTTGCAAAATAATGATTTTTCAAAATATGCCTTATATAAATTTTAATCGGTGTGCATCAATAGAGGTATTACTTTCAATCAGACGGTTGAAATATACCATCAATTCAAGCCCAATCTTTTTTTCTAGTAATTTAATTTTATCTTTTAATTCTGCGATTCGAACTTCATTTGGGGTATTTTTAAATGCCATGACAATCATATTTCCTGGATTACCGGATGGAACAGAAAGTACTAAGTTGTTAAAAATTTTTTTAATTTTATTTATATAAGATGGAGTATTGGTGTCTGACCCCCAAAGATTAATAATAAAAATACCTTGTTCACTAAGTCTACTTTTACATAACGCGAAATATTCTTCTGTAGTAAATACGTCTGGTATTCCATACTCATCAAAAGCATCTGAAAGCAAAATATCATATATTGCGTTGTTATCAACCATGTAACTTATGCCATCTCCCTTCACTACATTTAATCTTGCATCATTCGGTAATTCAAAATAGGTATATGCTGCACTTATTACTTGTTGATGCAACTCAAGGACGGTGATACTGCATTTTTGACAATGCTTAAAATAAAACTTTGGCATTGATCCACCACCAAGACCAATAGTTAAAATATTTTCTGGAGCTGGGCTAAACAGCATGCTTAGAGTCATTACCTTTGTGTAATTAAGCTCAAGGTAGTAAGGATCTTTAATATTCATTGAGCTTTGTGTTGTGTCGGTACCAATATGCAACGAACGGATGCCATTACGCTCACTTATCTCTACAGGAACTTGTTGAAGCTCATTAAAGGAAGGAGAATTATGATAGCCAAATAACTTACTAATAATTTTTTTTGGTGAAGTCATACTGCTCAGTCTACCAACTCCATCCAGCGTTTATCCATTCGTTTAATCGAAATGGGATAGCTAGTCTTTAGTTCTTGTGCAAAAAGTGAGACTCTTAATTCCTGTAATGCCCATTGAAAGTCAATAAAATTTTCGGGTACTGCCTCCCCAGCTTCCACATATTCAACTACCTTCTCAATCCATTTATCTCTTAATCGATTAATCTCCCGCATATGAACCTGATCCTGGTCTTCCTTCATTGAAAATTTTTTGAGTCTTATGGTCATGGCATTTAAATACCTAGGAATATGTTTTAATTGACCAAATAAAAAAAGTGGTCTCTCATAAGGAGGTAGAAGTATATCTAATTGCTCACTTAAATCCTCCAGAGTGGTTTTTGGCAAATATTTTATATTTGCCTTAGCTTTTTGATAAGCGCTGTAGTTTTTTGCAATTTCTGTCAGGGCGCTAGAAAGGTCATGACTCAGATCTGAAAACGATTTACGACTATTAACAGTCAAAGTATCAAAAGCATTTTGGGATTTTATATTGCTTGCCTCGCTGCCTACAATTTCATTGAAAACGACATCAATAAAATTATTCTTCAAATCTTCAGGGCTAATATGCGAGTGAAGTAACATGCCAAATTCTTCAAAACGTGGTGGATTTTTTTTAATATATTTTATTTTCTCCTGTAATTGAATCTTTATTAGCCTTTTAATGCCCTCCTGATGTAAATAATTTGCTTCTGCTTTATCATCTGCCACAAAAAGATCTACATGCGACTCCTTGTCAACCAGAGCTGGGTATCCCACGATAACGGTATTGTTTATTTTTTTCTCAACCTTATCTGGAATAGTTTTTAGTTTTGGCCAATACTTTATTTCCATTTGCTCAATACCAAAGCTAATATCTTCTAATACCTCCACCACCTTGTCTTTGTTTTTTTTCTGTAAGAGTAATAAGTCTCTTCCCTCATCAAGAGAAATATTATTTTCATCCACAATGACATAATTCACCATAAGGTGCTCAGGTAAATTTTTTAAACTTTTCTCAGTAAGTCTAAATTTTGAATTAGTTTTTTGTCGAATAAATTTTGTAAAAACCTCAGAAAATTCTTCCTCATTATTTGCGCCTGTTAAAAACTCAGTAACTGCCTCCTGTAAATGTCCACATTGACCTCTAAGGTTCTTCGGCAAATTTTTAATAAGGAAAGTGACCTTCTCCCTAATCATTCCAGGAACTAGCCAAGCTAAATCTTCTGATTTAATTTGGCTGATGCCACTCAGCGGAATCTCTACAGATAAACCATCTCTAGGGTGACCTGGTTGAAAGTGATAGCGAAAATGCAACTCAAGATGCTGTAAAGATTTTTTTTCTGGATATTGAATCTCATCAACTTGCAAGGCCTCACGTTGCATCAAGAATGTTTTGGTTAAGAATAAATATTCAGAGTTATTTTTTTCCTTTTCCTTTCTCCAACTTTCAAAACCTGCGCCATTTACAATTTTTTCATCTATACGCTCATCGTAAAATTGATATAAAACATCATCGTTAATTAGAATATCCTGTCTTCTTGTTTTATGTTCAAGCATCTCAATTTCTTGGATTAGTTTTAAGTTATGCTTCCAAAATAATCCATTACTTTCATAACCTTGCTCTACCAATCCTTGTCTTATAAAAATCTTTCTAGATTGATCAGGATCTATTCCTCCAAAATGTACTGTCTTTCCTGGGTTAACTACTAGCCCATACAGCAGTGATTTTTCAGTTGCATCAACCCGGCTTAATTTTGTATTCCACCTTGGGTTGCTATATTCATACTCAAGGAGATGTATAGCCAAGCTTTCAATCCAGCGTACATCTATTTTTGCCACACATTGAGCATAAAGCCTGCCTGTATCAATAATTTCTGCTGCCATAATCCACTTAAAATTTTTATTCCTAAATAATCGTGGTCCAATTAAAAACTTAATACTCCTCCCCCCTGTATACATTGGTCCGTCTATATCCTTAAAACCAATATTTCCTATTAAACCTGAAAGTAAGGCACGATGAGTCTGCTCATATGTGGCTTCAGTAGCACTTATATTAAATTTTAATTCATCGGCAATTTGTTTAAGCTGACGATGCAGCTCATGCCATTCTTTAATCCGATTGAATGATAAAAAATACTTTTGTGTAAACTGTCGGAGAGATTTATTGGTAACTTTTTTTGTTTCAATACTAAACTGCTTCCAAAGTTTAAGGAAAATATTAAAACCTGAGTCTGAATCATGAAAAAACTGATGGGCCTTATCTGCTTGTTCAGCCTTATCTATTGGCCTTTCTCGAGGATCAGAGACACTTAAAGCACTAATAATGATCAAAGCCTCCTGCACACAATTCTCTTTTTTTGATTCTAAAAGTATTCTTCCTAAAGATGGGTCGATAGGTAATTTAGATAACTGTATTCCTAACGGTAAAATTTTATTCTCCATATCCACAGCCCCTAATTCTTGCAAAAGATGATACCCATCTTGAATGAAACGATAAGAAGGAGATTGAATAAAGGGAAATTCATCTACCGGACCTAATTTTAAAGCAGCCATCTTTAATATCACTGAGGCGAGTGAGGATCGGAGAATTTCAGGATCTGTAAATTCTGGTCTTGCTTTAAAGTCCTCCTCATCAAAAAGCCTTATACAAATACCAGGAGCAATTCTTCCACAACGACCTGATCTTTGATTAGCCGAAGCTTTAGAAATTTTCTCAATTAATAGCTGCTCTATCTTTAGCTTTGGGCTATAACGAACCACTCTTGCAAAGCCTGCATCAATAACAAATTTTATACGCGGCACTGTTAATGAAGTTTCAGCTATATTTGTTGCTAAAATAACTCGACGCATACCACCAGGTTTAAATATTTTTTGCTGCTCATTTATTGGCAATCGAGAAAATAGAGGTAATACTTCAAATTTGCCAATGAGTTTTTCACTAAGGAACTTTTTACAGTCATGAATATCCCGCTCTCCAGGAAGGAATACTAAAATATCACCTGAATTTCCGACTAACTCATCGATAGTTCTTAAAATAGCATCCTCAACTGATTCACTTGAATCTTCAGTAATTTCTTGTAGAGGGTTATAAACAATGTCCACAGGAAATGTACGGCCCGAAACTTTGATAATTGGGGCATCACCAAAATGCTGAGAGAATTTATCCACGTCAATAGTGGCACTTGTAATTATAATTTTTAGGTCTCGCCTCTTTCGCAATAGATTGCTAAGATAACCTAATAGAAAATCAATATTAAGGCTTCGTTCATGAGCCTCATCAATAATAATTGCATCATACTGACTTAACATTGGATCATTTTGTGTCTCAGCCAAAAGAATACCGTCAGTCATCACTTTAATCGAGGTGGTCTGAGTGACACGATCCATAAATCTAATTTTGTAGCCTACCATTTCTCCCAACGGTGTATTAAGTTCTTCCGCAATCCTTCCTGCAACTGATCTGGCAGCAATTCTTCTCGGTTGGGTATGCCCAATCATTTTTTGTTTGCCTAAACCTACATCGAGACATATCTTTGGGAGTTGAGTTGTTTTTCCCGAACCAGTTT
>CALKDJ010000005.1 GCA_938084195.1 uncultured Methylophilaceae bacterium | reverse complement strand
TTTACTCCTTCAGTGAGCCTATCAATTGCATTAGGTTGATCCCCAGCAGGATCAAACAATTTATTGAGGGTATATGGGCTATTTGGAAATGACTGACTCAATGGAATAACTTCAATTTAAAAAAAATAATTTTAACAGGGTTGAGAACTTTAATGTTTATTTACAGTCTTGTAATATGATAAAAATTACAATAAGAAAATTATTATGCCTATTGTCTACAAAATTCTTCTCCTTTTACTAATCACCTCCAATGCAAACGCCTATGATCAAGCTAAATTAATGAATGCATGGTCCTCCGTTGTAATGATCAGGGGATATACCGAAAGTGGTTCTCTAGCATACGGATCCGGGGTCATTGTCGGAAAAAATGAAGTTATTACCAATTGTCACGTTTTAAGAAGAACGAAGAAGCCTTGGGTTTCCCAAGGCGATACTTCTTATTCGATAGAAGGAGTCCAAGCCAATAGATGGCAAGATCTTTGCCTTCTTACCCTGTTTCAACTCAATAGAGAGCCTGTTCCTATAGGTAACAGCAAAGACCTTATAAAAGGGCAGGAATTGGCAGGGATTGGTCATTCTAATGGTTCTCCAGTCCCCTTAACAACAGGAGGCTACATGATATCAACCTATGATATGGAAAATGGGAGAATTATTTTAAGTTCTGCTAAATTCAGATTGGGGGCTAGTGGAAGCGGTCTTTTTGATATGGAGGGTAATCTTGTAGGGATCAATACCTTCAAAACCACAGGTTATGGCTCTTACTTTTCTATGCCTGCTGAATGGATTCACCAACTTAGAAAACAGCCGATGGAAAAAGAATTTCCCATCACTGGTAAAGCTCTTTGGGAAGAAAATGAAGATGATAAACCCTTCTTTTTAAAAATAGCTATTCCAAAAGTTAAAGAAGACTGGGTGAATTTCATTAAAGTTACTGCAGAGTGGGTATCTGAAGAAAAAGATAATACAGAAGCCTGGTACGAACATGGATATGCACATGAAATGCTTCTCAAAGATGATAAAGCTCTGGTGGCTTATCAAAAATCACTTGCTATTGATAAAAATAATTCTGACGCCCTGTTTCGCATGGGAATCATCAATAACAAATTAGGATTAAAAGAAGAAGCGATAAAAATACATACATCCTTAGATATTCTCAATCCTGCAAGAGCCGACGAATTAGATGAGATCATTAATTGTAAAACCAACTGTTAGATATAATTTTTATTTGTTAAAAAGATTTTTTTCAGTAAAATTAACTATTAATTAAATCTTAAGCTTGGAATAAATTTGTCAAAGTCACCACTATCCTCATGTGTAAACCGCATAGAAGAGTCCCCCACCCTTGCAATAACAGCCAAAGCCATAAAACTCAAAGCAGAAGGAAGGGATATTATTGCACTTGCAGCTGGTGAACCTGATTTTGACACACCTGACTTTATTAAAGAGGCGGCAATAAAAGCAATTAATAATGGGTTTACAAAGTACACACCTGTTTCTGGTACTGCATCTTTAAAACAAGCGGTATTAAGTAAATTAAAAAGAGATAATGGTTTAGATTACAAAATTGATGAGGTTGTTGTTAGCGTTGGTGGCAAGCAAAGTATTTTTAACCTTTGTCTTGCAATTTTGGAACATGGTGATGAGGTTATTATTCCAGCACCGTATTGGGTGTCCTACACAGATATAGTAAATCTTACAGGGGCCTCACCCATTGTTGTAGAGTGTGATATCGATCAAAGCTTTAAGATGACACCTAGGCAACTTGAACAAAATATCACCAAAAAAACAAAGCTCATTTTTTTAAATTCTCCATCCAATCCAACCGGTGCCGTATACAGTGAATCAGAGCTTAGAGCATTAGCTGATATCCTAATGCGCCACCCTCAAATTTATATAGGTACTGACGACATCTATGAGCACATTAATTTAACAGGAGAATCATTTAATAACATCCTGATGATTGAACCTAGTCTGAAAGATCGAGTAATTATTTTAAATGGCGTTTCAAAAGCTTACTCAATGACTGGTTGGAGAATTGGTTTTGCTGCTGGTCCTAAATTAATTATTGCAGCTATGAGTAAGTTACAATCACAATCAACTTCAAATCCAACATCTATCTCCCAGGTAGCTGCTGAGGCGGCATTAAATGGGGGTAAGGAATGCATGCTGCCAATGATCAAAGCATTCAAGGAAAGGCATGATTTTGTTGTAGAAAAACTTAATAATATTGATGGTTTTAAATGTATACCGGCAGAAGGTGCCTTCTATGCATTTACCGATGCTAAAAAAGCTATTAATAATTTGTTTGATAACAAAAAAATAAAAGAAGCCAATGATTTATCACTTACGGAATACCTTATTGAAAGCCAAGGTGTTGCAGTTGTGCCTGGATCAGCCTTTGGGCTTAGTGGCTACTTTAGGATATCTTTTGCAACCTCCATGGAAAATCTTGTTGAATCAATGAAGAGAATTAAACAAGCGGTAGAAGGTTAAAAAAAAGTGTGAGATTGGTTGACCAGAATGTAATTTCTGCTTATCATCTCACCCTACGATTATTCCCCAATAGCTCAGTCGGTAGAGCAATGGACTGTTAATCCATGTGTCCCTGGTTCGAGCCCAGGTTGGGGAGCCAAATAAAAAAGGACTCTAATTAGAGTCCTTTTTTTTGATTATATTTATCTTAAATTTCAGACAAATATTTCATGAATCTTTCTTTTCCACCAGCTTGAGTTTCGACCGCCTTTTTTGCTGCATCTAAATTAGAAGATGGATCACCAACTACTACTATTCCAACCATACCAAGCATGGCGTGTGGCGTGCAATTATATCCATACACACCCTCTATATCAAACTTCACAGTAATGGACTTCTCGCCTGGTTTCATAGTAAGTTTTCCAGACCATGGTTTTGCTCCCGCTGGAAGCATAGTTTCAATAGATACAGAATTATGCATTGCATCTCCATCCCATGTGACGGTATCTCCAACTGCTATCTTTATAACAGGAGGATCAAATACAAACATGTTAGGGGGTGCTCCATTTAACATTTTGACTACATGATCAGCTGAAATTGCGTTCCCATAAAATGCTAATAAAAATAACATTGCATATAGCTTAATACTTTTCATAATTTTCCTTTTAATATTTTAATTAGCGACTGTAGAATTCCACAACATCCTTAGGACTCATAATAGTTGCATAAGGTATTTCATCCGATGAAGGGAACCTGGTGTAAGTCGTACTAAAGGTTTTTAAGTCAAGATTGAGATATTCAGGCACATCTCTTTCCAATTTAGTAGTAGATTCAATTACAAAGCCAAGGTTCCTACTTTTTTCTTTTATATCAACAATATCTCCTGGCTTACAACGATAGGACGGGATATTGACTATTGTCCCATTTACTCTTACATGCTTATGATTGATAAATTGCCTTGCAGCAAAAACAGAAGCAACAAAATTTGATCGGTAAACTATCGCATCAAGTCGTGATTCCAATAATATTAAAAGGTTTTCACTCGTATCACCTTTTTTTAGCAAAAGCCTCTTTAAAAATATTTCTGAACTGCTTTTCTCCGATATTGCCGTAATAACCTTTTAGTTTTTGTTTTTCTCGAAGTTGAACGCCATAATCACTTCTTCTTCTATTTCCTTTTGGTCCATGTTGACCAGGGCCATAAACACGGTTTGCTGTTGGGCAATTTTCACGACCCCAAATATTTTCGCCCATTTGTCTAGATAATTTATTTTTTGGTTTTTTCCTTACACTACTATTAGCCATTCTTTTTCCTTTAATTAAATTTAGTGAGGTCTCCACACAGATTGAAATTCTTTTCTTGGTGGAATAAGTAGATCTGCTTTTTCAAGGATAATTGATAAAGAAATCATTAATTTATAAACAATCCTTGATTCCTCTGGTTTGAGCCAGGATGAGAATAATTCTCTAGCACTCGCATAATTATCATTTTGTAAAAAATACAATGCTGCTAATGTCTTATACTCTCCGTAATGAAGATGATTACAGAATTCTTCTCCAATCACCCCTTTTTCTGTTGCACCAACTTTTATCGCAAAGGTTATTTCTTCGAATATAAAAGTAATATCAGGTAGATTGTGTTGCTCTGTGCATAAAGAAAATAAATCTCTTGGGTTCTCATTGGATGAAATGCAACCTGTAAAATGTCTTGGTGACCAAACAACCATCATTTCCGAACTTTCAAGTCCGAAGGAGGATACCGATTCTGCAAGAAATTTTTTCGCTTGATTACTTACGTTGTTCATTTTTTCCCTAATTACAATTTTTTCTAATTGTAAATGAGAATCATTCGCATTACAAGAACAGATCTCAAAATAATCGAAGGTAAATTTTAGGATGATATAAAGAATTTTTTCGCTCACATCATAAAAGCGAAGAGAAAGAATTTAAAAAAAACAGATTGAGAAAAGATTTTTCCTAAAATAAAATTAGGATAGAGTTCTTTGTCTTCTTATTTCAGACAGACAGATCCCACTTGCTACGCTAACGTTTAAGCTCTCTACCTGACCTAACATTGGAATTGAAACAAGTGTATCGCATAGTTCACGAGTAAGTCTGCGCATTCCCTTACCCTCTGAACCTAATACTATCGCAATAGGTCCAGATAAATTTTCTTGATATATATTTTTTCTCGTTTCTCCATCAGTCCCAATGACAAATAAGCCATTTTCTTTTAAATACCTTATTGTTCTACCTATATTGGTAACAGCAATAAATGGTACTGATTCAGCACCCCCACACGCAACCTTGCGAACAGTTGCATTTACCCCTACTGCATTATCTTTGGGACAAATAATCGCGTGAACACCCATTGCATCTGCAACTCTAAAGCATGCTCCGAGATTATGAGGATCCTCGATACCATCAAGTATTAAAAATAATAAAGGCTCTTTTGCCCCCTCTTCAACGATATCTTCAACTGTAATGTATTTTTGTTTATTCTCAATGATATTTGCAATGACGCCTTGATGTTTTGAGTTTGGTATCATGCCATCCAGTCTATTTTTGGAGCTTAGATGATAATTAATATTGTGTAACTTAATTAATTTTAGAAGGTCATTCATTCTAGCGTCGTTTCTTGACTCATCAAGATAGATTTCCTTGACTGAATTGACATCTAGTCTTATTCGACTCGTTATAGAATGAAACCCATAAATAATCTTTTTTTCACTCACTTTCTTTTTCTTACCCTTTTATTTTTTGAAAAGTGATTTATGTCTTTTCTACTCTTAATTTTTTTGGATTTTCCGTTGTTAACATTCATCAATGAAAGATCTATTTTTGATGTTTCCATATCTACTCTAACTACCTTAACTTTCAATCTATCACCCAATCTGTAGGATAAGTGTGTTCTCTCCCCAACCATAGCGTGTTTACTTTTTTCAAAAGTAAAATAATCATTACCAAGTTCAGTTACATGCAATAAGCCCTCAATAAAAATTCCATCTAATTCAACAAACAATCCAAACCCAGTGACACCTGATACAGTACCCTCGTATATCTCACCAATTTTATCTTGCATGAAATAACACTTAAGCCATGATTCAACATCACGCGTAGCATCATCGGCACGTCTTTCCGTTCCTGAACAGTGCTCACCAAGTCGTTCGATATCTTTTATTTTTAATTTATTTTTTTGAATTTTTGCTTTTATGGCTCTATGCACAATTAAGTCTGGATATCTCCTTATTGGAGAAGTGAAATGTGTATATGACTCATAAGCAAGGCCAAAATGACCTTTGTTTTGATTGCTATA
>CALKDJ010000004.1 GCA_938084195.1 uncultured Methylophilaceae bacterium | reverse complement strand
TAAAAGCATTTGCTAGAGATAAATTGCCCAACTCTTATTTTTTTCAACCTAAGAGAGGCTTCCCTACACCCCTTCGACATTGGCTTAGGGGGGAATTAGCCGACTTCGTATCACAGCGGTTGAGTGGCCAAGACAGCTACCTTTCTATCATATTTGATAGTTCAGAAATAAACAGGATTTTAAAAAAATATAAGCATTCTTGGCGTAGGCATTTTCGCCCATTAGACGAGATTCAAAGTCACCAGTTATGGCAATTACTTAGTATTGAAAGTTGGATTAGAACTTGGTCTGAAAAATACGGTGTGAAGTTAAAATAAATATGGACATTATAAAAATTTCAATGGCAATACTGTTCGCTGTTGCATTAGGATGGTTAGTATGGTGGGATATATCTCATACTGATATTTATTTCATTCCAGCATTTTTTGCAGCCCAAATACCTCTATTTATAAACCTAATCCTTGTTTCATACCGCAGCAGACTTCTTTCAAACAATAAAATCTCATTCAAGGCTGCCTTAAACGGTTACTCAATGGCAACCATCAGCGCTCTTTTTCTCCCTGCAAAATTGGGTGATTTAGGTAAACCATCTTACTTCAAGGCAATATGTCATGTTCCTCTTGCAAAAGGATTTGTCATTGTTCTTGAGGAAAGGATTTGGGACATTATTATTTTAGCAATATTAGCAATAACTATAGTTTTTTACATTGGTGATATCACCAATAATAACTCTTTAACAAACACAAGTATTCTTCTATTTGTGGCTGCAATATTTGGTATTGCTGTTTTAATTTTTTTGCCAGAATATTCCAAAAGAATTCCTTTTTTTGCACAAATTGAAAAAAAATATGCAGTATTCTCAAGAAAGTCTCCAAGAAAAATTTTTAGCACTTTTATGATCTCCTTGTTAGCATGGATAATGTCATTATTAATTCTATTTTTTGCTTACAAATACAGTGGCCTTCCTGATGTCGAATTTGATCAAATATTATTACTTTTTGTATTATCAACCCTTGGCTTGGTGGTTACAATTACCCCAGGGGGTATAGGAACTTATGAGGGAATTATAGTGGCTTTACTCGTTAACAATAATATAGATTGGGAAAGTGCACTCGCCTTTGCAATATTTTTCCGTGTTTGTTGCCTTATAACTCCAGGTTTTATCTCAGTATTTGCTCTAATGAATGATGGTAAAATATTAATTACGAGAAATAAAAAAAACATTGAATGAATAATATTGATTTTGTTTTATCTACAGTACATAGATTAGCACCTGAAATAAACGATGCTAAGAAGCTTCGCTCTTTACCAATTTCAAAAAAAACCATTCATGCTGATGAGTTTACTTGGATATCTCTTCCAGATTGGGCGGAGGATTTAGTGCCTAAAAATAAAAAAGGGTTATTTGTTCCGTCTCAAGAAGGTGTATCAAATTGGCAAAGCTATAATTGGTGGATGGGAGCGGCGTTAATGATTAACTCTTCTGTTGAACGTTTGCATGAATCTATAAATGGGCCAATTCATTCAAATTCATCTAAGTTGAACCCAAAACTTATGCCTGCTTTTGATTATGCTTGGACGAACCGCATTATTCTTTTTTTGAGGCGTTGGTGGTCACATATAAATAATGTACCAGAAGAAAAGGCATTTAGTCCTATCCCTCCAGCAGTAGTTCATCTAACTCATGATGTTGATGCTGTAAAAAAAACGTTTGCAATTAGAGTAAAACAAGCAGTTTTTAGTCTTTACAATAAAAAACTAAAGGAAGCAATGAAATTTTTACTGTCTAAGGGTGATTATTGGCAATTTGATAAAATAATGAAGTTAGAGAATCGTTATGGGTTCAAAAGCTTTTGGATATTTTATGGAGCAAATGGAGGTTTTTTTAGAAGTCTAAAAGAACATATTTTTGATCCAGCATATAATGTAAGTGAGCCTCGAATAAAAAAACAAATATGTAAACTAGCCGAAGGTGGAAATAAAATCGGACTTCACCCTCGTTTTGATAGTTGGCATGACGCTAATAAAATGATTTTTGAGAAAAAAAATATCGAAAATTCACTTGGTCAAAAAATAAGCATTGTAAGGCAACATTGGTTAAGATTTTCCTTTCAAAAAACATGGAAGGCGCAAAAAAAAGCAGGCCTTGTACAGGATTATACGCTTGGCTTTAATGATCGGCCAGGGTTTCGCAATAGCACTGCACTTACATTTACTGAACCAGTAAGTGGAATGAAAGTAACTCCTCTTTTACTTATGGATTCTCACCTTTTTGATTACTTAAATAAGAATCGGCTGGAAAGATATAAAATAATAGATTCTATACTTGATGAGCTTGTGTTAACAGGAGGGGAAGGGAGTGTGATTTGGCATCAGAGGGTTTTTCATTCTGATTATGGATGGGATGATGCATACGAGTATCTCCTTAAAGAGATGAAAAAAAGAAGAATCCTAACGCCCTCGATCGATTAAATGATGAATATTTCCAAAAACCCTTACCTTTCTCTTGTGCACCGGAACCTACCAAGGTTGTTAGGCTTGTATAATATAGATACTACTGATCCACTTTGTGGCTGTGGCGATCGACGATATTGGGCCTGGAAATTAATCGATTTTCCAAACGGAACATTTCAAGGAGCTGCGTTTGGACTCTCTAAGCTTCTTGTGGCAGGTTTGTTGCCAAAAGAATTAAATGAAGTTGAAATTCAAAAACGCATAGAATTTATGATCACCGTTATACCTTCGCTTATGGATCAAAAAGGGGCGATGAATGAATCGCTTCCAAATGAAGGATCTTTTTGTGTCACAGGATTAGTTCTTGCTGACTGTTTAGGAGCAATTCATACACTTGATAATCGCTTGAATGCTTCAAAACGGGAAAAATTGATTCAATGCCTTGAACCGCTTTCTAAGTTTTTAATGCGACAGGAGGAAACGCATGGAGTTATCTCAAATCATCTTGCAACGAATGCTCTTGCAATGGTGCGATGGTCGAAGATGACGGGCTGTAAGCACTCACTAAACCGTGCGAAGTTTTGGTTAAAAAAAATCCAAACTAGTGCAAACCAAGAAGGTTGGATGCTTGAATATAGTGGAGCAGATCCTGGTTATCAAAGCTGGTGTTCTTCTGCATTGGCACAAATTATTGAAATCTCGCCAGATTTAGATTTAGAAGCTCTCGTAGATAAAAGCTATTCCTTTTTAGAGGCTTTTGCTTTACCTGATGGAAGCTTTTCAAATGGATGTGGGTCAAGAATGACAAGATTTCTAATGACAGGTGGGGCAGAGATGCAAGCAAAAAAATCAAAATCTGCTGCCCGTATAGCTTCTTTTGCAAGACTTCATTTAAAATCCAATAAATTTGTTACACTTGATTCAATTGATGAATTAAACTTAATTCCTTTTTTTAATGATACTGTTTTGGCTGCAGTTAATGCTCAAGAAATTATTAAGAGTCTTCCAGAAACTAAAACACGTAATTTCCCAAATGCTGGTATTTATCTCAATGTAAATAAAAAAAATATTTCAATAATAAATACTAAGCGTGGGGGATGGGTAAGTATGACTAAGTTTTTCAAGGAAGATTCTACAAAAATAAATCCTGAACCAGTCGCAAAAGGGTCCAATGGTCAAATTTTAAAATCTGTTCGAGGAAAAGTAACTGCCTATTCTTCTGATAAAATAATTATTCAATCAGACTTAGAGGTTGTTGAGAGAATGCTTCCTTCTCCGATTAAATTTATTGTTTTAAGACTTCTGTCAATTACAGCTTTTAAATCTTTAAGCCTTGGTAACCTAGTGAAGAGGTATTTGGTGAAAATTTTGCTTTCAGAGAGTGGAAAAACAGTCGGGCGAGTTGAAAGAACTATAATTTTTTCAACAGGCCAAATATCAGATAAAGTTTTATCAGGGGAGGTAAAATTAATACCAAATAATAAAGGCTTTTCACCATTTCATATGGCTTCACAAGGTTACTGGCAAATGAGCGATGATACCTCGACTTAAAGCTGATTTAAGATTTTCAGATCTTGCAGCACTTTGGCCCTCAAGAAGTACCGAAGAAGATGTTAGCAAGTTTGAGCAGGCCTTTGCCGAACTTGCGGGACAAAAGCATGCAATAGCATTCCCTTATGGTCGAACAGCTCAAATTGCAATATTAAAAGCGCTTGGAGAGCCTGGGGGTGAAGTTATCTGTCCTTCATATACTTGTGTTGTTGTTATTCATGCAATTGTAAAGGCAGGAATGAAACCAATTTTTGTTGATAGCAATAAATTAGATTTTAATATGGATTGGGGCTTTGTAAGAAAAGCAACATGCCACAAAACTAAAGCAATCATAGCAACGTCAATTTTCGGGCACCCAATTAATGAAGACGCTTTTAAGATATATCGTAAAGACTTCCCAAAAATAACAATTTTACAAGATTGCGCACATAGTTTTTTTGCAAACAACGCACACAAAGAGGGGTTAGCAGCTTTTTTTGGGCTCAATATTTCTAAAATTATTACTTCAATTTTTGGTGGAATGGTAACAACTGATGATAAAAAATTCGCAGAAAAAGTACGTAATATACGTTCTAAGATGTTGCATGATGGTGGTTTGCTCCATGAAATAAAGAGATCACTATACTTTATAGCTGTAATGATAAGTTTTACTAGGCCAGTTTATAAGGTGGTAAATATTCTGGAGCGAAAAAATTTAATTAATCGATTTGTAAAATACTATGACCCTTTTAAGATCGACCTTCCAAAGGATGCTTTTATTAAAATGGGTGGGCTAGCTAGCCGAATAGGTTTAAAGCAAT
>CALKDJ010000003.1 GCA_938084195.1 uncultured Methylophilaceae bacterium | reverse complement strand
AAATTAATGACTTTCTATTATTAATTCCAAACATACCTCATCCTTCAGTTCCTGACGGAATAACTGAAGAAGACAATGTCGTTGTTAGAGAATGTGGAACCAAAAAAATATTTGATTTCAAAGTCAATGATCATGTGGATGTTGGAAAGCTGCTGGGTCTCGATTTTGATTTAGGAACTAAATTATCTGGCTCAAGATTCGTCGTTATGAGAGGGGGTATCGCAAGACTTCACAGGGCTATATCACAATTCATGCTTGATATCCAAGTTAATGAGCATGGTTATGAGGAATGTTACACACCATTTCTTGTAAACACTGAATCATTAATTGGTACAGGGCAGCTACCAAAATTTGCAGAGGATTTGTTTGTAACTAAAAGGGGTAATGATGAGAGTGACTTATATTTAATCCCAACAGGGGAGGTTCCCTTAACCAATCTTGTAAGTAATAGCATACAAGAAGAGCAACATTTACCATTAAAATTTACCGCCCTTACTCCTTGTTTTAGATCAGAGGCTGGATCATACGGTAAAGACACTCGAGGTATGATAAGACAACATCAATTTGAAAAAGTTGAGATGGTCCAAATTAGCCACCCAGATAACTCATATGAAGTATTAGATGAGATGGTTAAGCATGCTGAGAATATTCTGTCAAAATTAAATCTTCCTTATCGTGTCGTTGAGCTTTGCAAGGGAGATATGGGATTTGGCGCAGCAAAAACCTATGACCTAGAGGTTTGGATTCCATCACAGAATATGTACCGAGAGATATCCTCTGTTTCTAATTGTGAATCTTTTCAAGCAAGACGAATGAAAGCAAGGTTTAAAGATTCCAATAAGAAAAATACCCTTTTACATACTTTAAACGGGTCGGGTTTAGCGGTAGGAAGGACATTGGTGGCGATTCTTGAGAATAATCAACGTGAAGATGGTAGCGTCACTATTCCAGAGGTTTTATCCGTCTATATGGACGGGGAGAAAATCCTTAAGCTCCCAAAGCAATAGTTTCGATTTGATTATTTTCTGCTATTAGTGCAACGTTTGCGATATCCTGAAAAATACCATACTCAACTACACCAGGCGTTTTTGCAATCTCATTAGAGAGATCTTTCAGGTTTTGATATTCAAATTGACAATCTAAAACATAATTTCCAGCCGATGTAATAGCAAAAGCATCCCCAGCATTATTTGGCCTTAAAACACAATTTACAGCAATTTTTTGGATAATTTTTTTCGTTATTTTCCATGCAATTGGCGTAATTTCGATAGGAATTGGGAACTTTTCACCGATTTTAGAGACCATTTTTGATTTATCCCCAATAACTATAAATTGATCACTCGCTTGCGCTAATAATTTTTCTCGAAGAAGATCATAGCCCCTACCTTTTAATACTTCTAAATTTTTTGTTACCTCATCTGCCCCATCTACATATGTATCAATGGTCTCGATTTGATCCAGGGATATATAATCAAGTCCACATTCTAATGCTTTAATTTGACTGACTGTTGAGCTCGCAACCACCTTTATTGTTAATGACTCTTTTTGTATCTTTTGTGCTAAAGCTTCAATGAACAGATTTGCTGTAGACCCAGTCCCAAGACCGACAATACTGTTATTTTTTATGTATTTAAGTGCCTCATGAGCCACCAGTTCTTTATCATTCATTTATTTACCCATTTTTTTGTCAATTCACGTTTATAATACTTCCTTAATTTTAGATAGCAATCCATAGCAGTCTCTTAAGTGAATAGTTTTTCTGAAAATAATTTCTTTATTAATACTAATACCTCTCACAGCATTGAGATTGGTAGGATTTTTTACGAGCATCTTAGCTCAAAAAAACAATCACTTAATATTTTTACAGGTAATGTATTTGAGGCTATTCGGCTTAAGGAAGAAATATCATGGTTTTATCCAAAGCTTAAGGTAAACCACTTTCCTGATTGGGAAACCTTACCCTATGATCAAATATCTCCGCATCCAGATCTAATATCGGAGCGATTACTAACACTCTATCAAATGACACAAAGAGAATTCGATATTAATTTATTACCCCTTTCCACATCCCTACATTTGTTGCCACCACGTTCCTATATCGAAAAATTTAGCTTTAATTTTAAAACAAACCAAGCAGTTGATATAAATGCTTTTAAAAATAGGCTGGTTGATAATGGATACCTATATGTTGAAAAAGTTATGAATCCTGGTGAATTCGCGATGCGTGGGGGCATTATTGATATTTTTCCAATGGGATCTATTGTTCCTTATCGGATTGACTTTTTTGATAATGAAATAGAATCTATAAGAACCTTTGATGTTGATACGCAAAGGAGCTTATACCCAACAAATAAAATTAAGCTCTTACCCGCAAGAGAGTGCCCGCTTGATGATGAGGGTGTGGGTATTTTTAGAAATAATTACCGTGAAAAGTTTGAGGGTGATTTATCTAAATCTAAAATATATAAAAGTATTACCAAAAGCACTCCTTTTGCAGGTATGGAATGGTACTTGCCCTTATTTATTGAGCAAACAAACTCTATTTTTGATTATATTGAACCCAAAGATGCAGTCCTACTTTTAGGCGATACAGCAAAAGCTGCATCAGATTATTGGTCTGAAACAGCAAGCAGGTATCGCTTGTATGCTTACGATACAGAAAGACCAATATTAGAACCCAACGAATTTCTTATTCCTCCAGATCAATTCTTTAAAAAGATCAAAGATTATCCTCAAATTAAAAAACATAAGGATCGTATTAAATCTATTAAGGACATTGCAATTGACAGAGATGAATCTCCTCCATTAAATAAACTGTCAAAACTAATCAGTAAAAGTACTCAAAGAATCCTGTTGTGTGCAGAAGGACTCGGTCGAAGAGAATCTCTAGCAGATCTATTGAAGCAGTCAGATATACAATTTAAATTAGTGGAGGATTGGAATGCATTTATTGATTCACATGAAAAGGTCTGCCTTATTGCAGGACCTTTGCACGATGGTTTTTCATATAGTAACTATTTGATAATTACAGAAAATGAAATTTTCCCAAACTTTGTAAGACAGATTAAAAAATCAAAGCGAAATAAAAGTTTCTCAAGTGACGGTATAGTTAAAGACCTAACAGAACTTAGCATTGGGGATCCAATAGTTCATGAGCAACACGGCGTAGGACGCTATAAAGGATTAGTTGATTTAGATTATGGCGAGGGGATAAATGAGTTTTTAGAATTGCATTACGAGCGAGAGGATAAACTTTACGTTCCCGTGTCTCAGCTTTACTTAATCTCCAGATACTCAGGAGGACCAATTGAATCTGCTCCAATTCATAAACTAGGAAGTGGTTCTTGGGAAAAGGCAAAGAAAAAAGCACTTACCCAAATTCATGACACTGCCGCCGAGTTACTTGATCTTTATGCGAAAAGATCATTACAAAAAGGAGTTAGTTCAAAAATAAACTTAAATGATTATGATGCTTTCGTTGATGGATTTCCTTTTGAAGAAACTGCTGATCAAAAGGATGCGATTGAGCGAGTTGTTGAGGACATGGAGTCCTCCAGACCTATGGATAGATTAGTCTGTGGAGACGTAGGTTTTGGTAAAACAGAAGTGGCCCTTAGAGCAGCATTTATTTCCGTTCTAAATGGAAAGCAAGCAATAGTTTTGGTACCAACTACCTTATTAGCAGAACAGCATTTTGATAATTTTTGTGACCGTTTTGCAAGGTGGCCAATAAAAATTGAAGAAATATCACGATTTAAGTCAAAGAAACAACAATATGAGTCATTGCAACGATTGCACGAGGGAAAAATAGACATCATCATAGGAACGCACCGTCTCTTGCAGCCAGATGTTAAATTTAAAGATCTTGGTTTGGTAGTTATTGACGAGGAACATAGGTTTGGTGTCAGGCAAAAAGAAAAGCTTAAAGCTTTTAGAAAAAACGTAGATGTGCTGGCACTTACCGCAACCCCTATACCAAGGACTTTATCTTTGGCAATGGAAGGTCTTAGAGAATTTTCTGTGATAGCTACACCCCCACAAACACGACTATCTATAAAAACATTCGTTGTTAATTTCAGCCAAGGGATCATAAAAGAGGCAGTTTTAAGAGAGTTTAATCGTGGAGGGCAGGTTTATTTTCTCCATAACGAGGTAAATACCATTCAATCAATGTTTGAGAAGCTATCAAAACTTCTTCCTGAGGCAAAAATTGGTGTTGCTCATGGTCAGCTTAGGGAAAAGGAGTTAGAGCATGTTATGCAAGATTTTCATCAACAAAGAATAAATATACTTTTATGCTCAACGATTATAGAAACTGGAATTGACATTCCTACGGCAAATACGATCATTATGAATAGAGCGGATAAATTTGGGCTAGCGCAGCTGCATCAGCTAAGAGGGCGGGTAGGTAGATCTCATCACCAAGCCTATGCTTATTTGTTAATCGATGAGGATAGAAAACTTACTTCAAATGCTAAAAAAAGATTAGAAGCAATTCAATTAATGGAGGATTTAGGAGCTGGTTATCATTTGGCCATGCACGACCTAGAAATAAGAGGTGCAGGAGAGCTATTAGGAGATAATCAAAGTGGACAGATGCATGAGATAGGGTTCAACCTCTATATAGATATGCTCAATAACGCAATAAAGCAGCTTAAGAAAGGTGAAAAACTTGACCTAGAATCGCCCATTACATCAAATAAAGAGATAAACCTACATACCCCTACGATACTTACTCAGACCTATTGCCCAAATACTAACGAAAGACTAATTATTTATAAAAGATTGTCGAGTTGTAAGAGTAAAGACGAGCTTAAAAGCATTAAAGAAGAATTAATCGACAGATTTGGAATAATGCCTTTACAGACAGTCAATTTAATTTTATTTCATGAATTAAGAATAAATATATTATCAACTGAAGTCATGAAAATTGATTCTAGCAAGCGAAAATCAGAAATAACAATTAAAAAAAATGCAGATATTGACCCAATAAAAATAATTGATTTATTACAAAATGATCAAAGATTTAAAATGAATGGACCTGATAAGATTAAAATCTTATTAGAAGAGGAGGATGTTGCAAGGCGAGTAAAATTTATTACCAAAACAATAAACGAGATTACAGTTTAATTAACCTCCCTTGCGGAGCAAAATATATAGCTTTTTGAATCATCAAGTCATCATCCTTAAAAATATTTTCATATAAATTAAGTTGTGAGCGATGTTTTTTGGCTTCACCACTAAGATCTTTAATTGGAAGAAAAGGGGTTTTATAATCAACAATCCATTGAACATTATTATCAATAAAACTTCTGTCTGGAATTAAGTGGTTAAAAGTATGTTCTTGTTCTAAAAGATAATGCACTTCAGATTTATCATTTAAATGATGTTGGAAAATCCATTGCCCATCTATGCTTTCTTTGAGCATCTTTATAGATTGTTTTACTACATTTAAGGCTATATTAATGTCATCTTTATTGTAATTTTGAGCAATAAAGAGTGATTCAATATAACCTAATTTATTACTTAATATTATATCTATATCTAATTGTTTTTTAATTACAATTTCTAAATATTTATGAACAATATTTCCTGTAAATCTTTGTATATCTTGATTATTAGATGAGTAAGAAAATGTAATTAATTCAATATCCTTTTTATTGGTGAC
>CALKDJ010000002.1 GCA_938084195.1 uncultured Methylophilaceae bacterium | reverse complement strand
ATTAGATATTTAACTCCAGGTTCACTTGGACATAATATATTGAAAGAAGTATGTAATTTTGAAAGTATTAAGTAATAGGTAACTACTTAGCGTTTAAGATACTCTCCTTAGGAGGGGGATGCTCTATCCCCTAATAACTACCCTAACCTATTGTTTTAGTTACATTTTAATCAATGGTTAATGTGTATGAATCAGTGTATTTTAGTGTGAGATTTTAGTCAAGTGGGACTTTATTACACTCAGAATTTTATTCTTATATGCTGAGATTATGATGCTGGCACAACGATTTGTTATTAATATTGGTCAATATTTCCAAATCTTTTTTCAAAATCATCAGCAAATTGAGCTACATGTTCAATCATCTCCAACTCCACAGTTCCTGTAGATTCAACCATTTGATCTCTCATCACAATAAGTTGGTCTTGATTTTCATTTAAACCAATTCGACATCTTGTATCTGGAAAGCTATGCATTTTCATAATTCCATCAAGTAATTCAAAATTATATTTGCTAGCAAATGTTTTTAAATTTAGGCATGGCGACCAGACTCTTAAGGTTTTAGCTCCAGAGTTAGTTGGTTGACCAACGCTTACAAAAACAGTCTGATGTCTTCCTTCTGGAAATTCATATTGATATTTTAAACACATATTATCTCTATCAATATCAAAATGTAATGGTGTTGATGAGGTCCTAGCGTTAATTAAAACTTTTACTAATTCATCCGGCCCTTGATCATCTCTTTTAAAAAGTATTTTTTCATTTACTTTAAACTCATAACTTTGACCTAAATCACCAAATTTTGACTTAGTAACGTTAATTTGAGAATTCTTAAGGGCTGGTTCAAATGATCTCTCTTTCAAGTCTTCATTGATCAGATGAGCATTAAAAAGGTCTGTAATTCTATTTGAAAATATAAAATAACTTGATTCATTAGATTTATATTCATTTGATAAAGTGGCTAATCCATATTTTGCTCCAACCAATATTGAGGCTAAAGCCAATACATCATCACCAGGCTCTAACGATGAATTCTTAGAGCTTAAAACATCTGGATATTTTGGTCTAAGAAGTATTAATAGTATTGCCCTTCCAACCTTCATACCTTTATCAGTGAGCTTTGGAACATCACGCTCATTATTCAATATCGCTAATGATGTCTCATACCACTTCTTGAATATTCCAAGGTTTTTTTTATCTAAGTCCTTCGTATCTATTTCTTTCACTAAAGTTTCCAAAAAAACTTTACCTTGAGGTCCTTTATTCTTATTTAAAATCAACTTATTGAATGCGTAGTCAAAAAGTTTTTGCTCAAGAAGGTTTTTAGATATTTTACTATCTCTTAAAGATATTTTTTCCTCAGGGGGAATAGAAGATAAAGTACCTCTTAGAAAATCAAACCATATTTGACTTGCTGGAATTGTATTTATCAACAAGGCAATACCTCCAAGATAACCATCAACCTTTCTATTCAAGAGCCTTAAATTTGTTTTAAGGCTGGGTAACTCTAAATTTTGAATCTTCTCTTCAGCATTTTTTAATAAACTGTTGTTAAATAGTTCACTTGTAACTTTCAACTCAAAAATATCATAATCATGTGTCTTATTATTAGGATGATTTTCATAGCTTTTTAAAATAAAATTTTCTTTATGTACTTCAGATTCAAAGTGAATTGCTTCAATATTTGAAACTGAAATCGCCCCTAAAAATAGTAAAATATCATATTGAGATAGATCATTTACTGATTGAATTTTACTTTCAATTTTTTCACCATTTATTCCCGTCATTAATTCGAGAGAGAGAAGGTTTATATTTATTTCTATTAAGGCTGTAAAATCATTTAAATTTTCGGGGACATTATTTTGATTTATGAGCCCGTTCTTCCTTATGATTATTCTTTCTTCATTTTTGTTTTGTAAATCTTCATCGCCCTTAACATAACAGGAAAGAGGCCCTATATATGCACCCGCAAGAACTTTAAGAAGATGATTCCATTTAAGCGCTACAAACCATTTATCTTGTTTTTTATTACCTTTTATTAATGCTTTTTTAGAAGCTTCTTCCTTCGGGTAATTAGTTTCGTTTTCATCAGGAATTAGACTTTTTTGATTTATATTCTCATCATTTTTTTTAACCATCACGCTGCTCCTCTAATATCGTCTCATCATGAACAAGATGTTTAAGAATCGTTGGGTCTTCTTCCCCTTCATTGGAAATCATTAAATAAAGCGATAATCTGGCTCTTGAGCACATTACATACATTGCCATATTAAAATCATTTATAGCGTCAAATTTAAAATTTTGTAATTCAGGCAAGAAAACTGTATCAAATTCAAGACCTTTGCAACTTTGCCTGTTAAAAACACCTATCCCTTTTTCATCAAATTTTAAGTCTTGTGGTTTAGTTGCCGTTTTATCTTTGAAGCTATAGGTTTGAATATTAATATTCTTCTCTGTTAATTTCTCTTTTAGTTTCTTAAAAATTTCTTTTCTGTCTTTGTCAGTATTTGCAATAATACCAATTTCTTCATGTGACTTATTTCCTATGTACCTCACAATATAGTCTATATGCATATCTAATGTTTTCTTTACAAGTAATACAGGAAGATCACCTTCCCTATCCATTGGTAATTCTGGTTTTTTACCAAGACCAACATAAAATTTTTCAGCTAGTTTTGCTATTTGTAAAGTATTTCTATAATTTTCAGTCAGATTAAAATGGCGATCCTCACTTATTGATAAGCTTGTTGAAATTTGTGAAATAGATGAATTATTAGCAAATAACTTTTGGTTTTCATCAGCAAAAACTGTGACAGCAGGCTTATCTTTTTCTAAAAATTCACTAAACATTAAGTGTCTTATTTTATCAAGGACTTTATAAAATTCTTCTGGCAAGTCTTGGCCTTCATCAATAATCAAATGGCCCCAGTTTAAATTTTTTTGTACTTCAGGTTTACTCCTAGCCTCATTGCAAAACTTCCAGATAGATTCCCAATCAAACTCTTTAAAGTCATCGTTTGAGCTGTTATCGTTATCTTTTCTTGGGACCTCTTGTTCTTTTACTTTTTTCTTTCGCCAAGGCTCCAGCAATTTTTTATTTTCTTCGTATACATTTTCCCACACAAACCAACATTTTTTATATCCATCCCACCTACCTCCTATTTTCTTTACTTGGTCTTTTAAATCAAATGTAACTAATGGCAAATAAATTTTTTTATTTCCTGTGGGAATTGGTTCTAATTCATTTTTTACTTTATTAAAAAAGTCTTGCGTCCATTGGTGATTAGTTAAAACACTTATATTATCTGGGTTACCAAGCTCTTCATCTGGAATATTATTTGTAAATTCCCTTAAAACTCTATTAAACATCATTACAGTTGTTTTTTTCGAGGCTGATAAGCTATCCGCTCTTAAAAAAGCAATCACAGTTTTACCTGTGCCTGGAGGGCCTGCAATTAATATTGCTCCATCAACAGGAGCATGTTGGTATATATCCCTTTGTTCGTCACTCATTTCTTCAGAATTAGGCATTCTCATTTTTTAAGTCCTAAATTTTTTAACTGCATCACTAAAGAAACCAAAAGGATTTTTTTCGTCTCCGATTGCTAAAATACGATCCAAAAAAATGTTATGACTAACACATGAAGTTTCTGATATGAGTGCGCATGCATGACAAGCTGCACGATTTAAACCCATCATGCCTTGGCCGTCCAATTCTCTACATACTGGGTCACCCGAACACCAACAACCTCTTTCAAGCGCCATCATAACTGTTGCAATAAATCTATCTTTTTTACCCTGTCGAACCAGACCTCCCAGTGCACCTTCTGAGTCCGAGTCAGCTGTATAAATAAGTATTCCGGCCATAGGACTTTCATCATCATCACCATCGCTTGCGTAGATCCTCTCTCTAAGTGATGATTCAGAATAGCCACACTCAAAAGCAAGCTGTCTAATTAATAAGTGTGAAAATGTATGTAGCAATATAAATCTAGCCGAAGGTGGTGAAGTTAAAAAATCTAACTCCTTACTTTTATACTGTTTATTGATATTTCCTATTCTTTTTTCAATGAATTTTTTATTTGAATTACTCCAATTTAAAATTGCTTCTTCAGAAAATTGAATAAAAATTCCCTCACCAAAAACTTCGACCGCAGGTAACCATCTTTTTTCAAAATCTAATCCTGCAGAAATAAAGTCCTTTTCTTTTGGCACAATTCGATTAAAGCCCCTAAGTGCTCTTACCTCTCTTAATCTGGGTATTAAAATTAATTTTTCAAATAAATCTTTTAATCCATAATTATCTAAACCATCAAAAGATTCTTCATATGATTTAAAGTTGATGCCCTCATTACCAGTAGAGCTTATTATTACAGGCCATTCCTCAATTAAAATCTCATTTTCTTTTATAGCTATTTTATGTTGCTGCTCATCATCATCAACAATTTTCGATAAGTCCTCGTTAGCTACTCTAAGAATATCCTCAATAGAGAGACCGGTTTTGTCGTGACATTTTCTAGCTAAATAATCTTGACCTGCTTGATCATTTCCTTCTATAGCCTCTTTAAGCTCTTCAAATTCTCCCATAGGTCTAAGAATCTGCTCTCCCGCTTCTGTTTGATTTTTTTTACCATTAAGGGGAATATCTAATGCAGAAATTACTTTAGGGAAGTATAAATTACTAGCTCCTTTTTGGACAACTAAGGGTGTTTCTTCACATTTACCAAATTGATCTTGTGGGAGAAACTCCCATGGTTGTTTATTCTGGCATTTACTAGCTTTCATGCTTTTTACAGCACCTTTCATAGTGATGCCCTCTAAGGATCTTGAAGAATGACAAGCTTCACAATATATTTCAAGTGAGTCCAGCCCGCCACTAAAATTATTCTTTCTGGATCGATACTTTAGTTTGTTTTTAATATCGCAACGGCCACTTTCAGCAATATTGTTTCCTGAATGAGCCCAACTATGCCAGTCAACATCACTTAAGTGTCCGTTTTCACAAGCCATCACAAACCTCATGGACGTTAATTTATTTCCATTACACCCTTTATTGTCACATTTAGGGCTTTCATGTTGAGGTTTGTTGGTTGTCCAGTGTTGTAAATCATCGCATGATGAACAAAATAACCATTCAGGAAATCTACGAAATGGAATCTTATCAGGATATTGAGAATATTCCTTCGGTACTGGTGGCATTCTGAATTCTTGGATACCAAGCCGATTTGAGAGTCTTTTAAGCTCAATTTTTTCACCCTTCTTACCCCATTTCGATATATCTTCAGCAATAAAAGATTCTTGCCCGATATCAAGAATTGCACCTACTCCAAAAGGAATAATGCATTGTGATCTTCTAACTTTTCTATCCATCACCGCCACCTGTTACACGAATAATTGACTCCACATCAATATTTCGCATTGAATTTAATGTTCGCCAACTATCAGAATCATTATCATTGTATTGACTCAATAAATTAATAAACTGTTTTCCTGCAGAATATTTAAGTTTCGTTTCAATTTCCCCTTCAGGATTCTTTGTTTTTTTATACCATTCTTCTACACGTTCTTTTATATCTTTCTTAATTGCCTCTTTTTCTTCTGGTTCTGCATTACACATCCTCTCTTCCAGTGCTTCAATAATTTCAGTTATTTTCGTTGCTGAAGGATCAAAATCTTTTGCCTTATCTTCAGAATCTAAGCCAGCTGCGTGTCGCATTATTATTACTAAAGCAGCATGAAGCGATCTGTGTCTTGATGGTTCAGCATATGGCGTGACGCTGGTAGGCTCAACCGCCCTGTAAAGTTTTTTATGGTACGCATAGAAGTTTTCATAATGAGATCTATCTCTTGGCTTATAAGGGCTATATAAAGTAACGACTATCCCTGGTGGATATTTATTACTTCGACCTACTCGACTCGATGCTTGAATATATTCAGCTGTAGTTTTGGGCTGTCCAAAAACTAACATTAATCCAAGTCGGCTCACATCCACTCCAACTGAAATCATGTTGGTACATGGCAAAATATCTATAGCAGCTTTATCATCAAACCTTTTTTCTAACTTTGATAAAACTTGAGGAATCTCTGAAGCTGGTCTGCTTCCAGAAAGTTCTTCGACATTTGCTAACTTACGCATATTTTTTTCATCAGTCATTATTACTCTAACTCTCTTAGGAATATCATCCTTACTCTTAGTCATAGATTTACCAAGCTCTCTTCGACTATTATGATAAATAATTTGAGTCCACCAAGTATCTTTGGCCTCGTCACTTAACTGACAATCTATAACGGACTGACTTAATGCGGCAGATAACCTTACTAAGGATGTATCTTGAGTATGCCCCTGATTCATCACACCAATATATAATCGGCCTAAAGCTTCATGATTGGTTTTAGCAAAATAAGAATCATCACTTGAAATACCAGGTGGTGGAAAGATATTTACTTTTCTTCCATATAATTTTTTTACCTGATCAGCAGCCCTTCTAATGGTTGCAGTTGCAGCAATATATTTTGGTTTAAATTTATCTTTACTATTTGCAGTAATTACAGTCTCTAATGCTGCCTCATAAACTCCTGCTATTGTTCCTAAGGGTCCAGATATTAGATGCAACTCATCTTGAATAATTAAGGAGGGAGGCTTATATTTTCCATAGCCAAGAATAGTCTTTGCATTCGATTGCCACGCAAGTCTTGCAAATTTATCAACGGTTCCTATGATGAAGCTCGGAGGATGATTGAAAATATCTTCATCAACGACTGTCACGGGTATTGACTTGTGTAAATCGCAAGAACTAGTTGGGCAGAAAAATTTAAATGAACTTTGAGTTACATTTACTCCATAATCTTTTTCATCCTCTGTTCTTTTATCTGGAACAATCTTTGTTCCACAGAGGGGGCATTGCATCAATGCAAATTCATTTTTTGGTCGCTCCTCATTGAGTAAAAATTTATATTTTTGATAAGCACCAGGAGTTTTATCGCTTTTATCATTTAATTTATTCGGACTAGAACTTTCACCTACAAACAACCCAAGAGTAAAAGGATTTTTTCCAAGCTCATCGACCCTCTCCTGTCTAAGTAGCTCCATGCAAGAAATTAATGTAGAAGCTCTTTGGAATTGTTGAGAAGTTAATAATCTTAAAGTGTATCTTTTTATAACTGAGGTCCCTGCTCCCTCAGGTCCAAATATTAATCTCCTATATATCAATTCAAATGCAGCAAGCCCCAAATAAGCTTCGGTCTTTCCCCCACCAGTAGGAAACCATATCAAATCTACTATATCTCTGTCGTCACTTTTTGGATTTATTAATGACTCAATAACAACCAGCAAAAAACCAAGCTGGAAAGGGCGCCATTTAAATATTTCAAATTCTGCATTACTATATGTTGGACGAATATCGTTGTAATTTATTTCATCTCTTTCTTTTGGCAAAACAAACTCTTCTTTTGTTGTATGAATCATCTGTCTCATCATCACTTCATTCATAATGGCGAAAGCTTTTTTAGCTTTAGAATTTTGCGTTAAAACCTCTATTCCATTACGCATTCTCTTTAATGCATCTCCAACTCGACCTACAATTCTATCTTTAGCATCTTTATATTTTGACTCAACAGTTTCTTTATTAATTTGTTTATGCCAAACAGCGTATTCCTCTGTAAATGCATTTAATTTACTTTTGAGAACATCTTTATTGATACCTTCATCACTCAAGAATTTCAATGACATCACATTTTCATTGTTAATATTATTAATAACTGGTTTTACTTCAGAGGTCGGCATTGAGCTGGTCTGGATGAAATTAACGTCTTGAGGCCAAAAAGGTGAACATCCATGCCCAACAGAATATGTTGGTTGGTTTTTATATTGAAGCGCCAATTCCTCCTCTTCCTCATCAAAGGCTAGTTGATTGCTTGCTGGGTATTCTTTTATAGAGCCACTGACGGGCGAACATCTAAAGCCAACCTGAAATAGACAATCTTCTGTTTTAATCAAAGTATCTGGTTGTTGTTTTGCTGTATTTACGACTGTAACTGTTAACAAATGGCCCTTACCTATTGAGCGCCAAATGACGTTTACCTCCATCTTTTCGTTAAAAATCTTAGTCTTTTGATTACTATTAGATCGTAAATGATTTATTACTTTTGGGGATTCCTCTGTAGCTAATGGACTTCTAATCCATGTGGGCCATTTTCCTGAACTATTTTGTGTAAAAAGACGATCCTTATCATCTTTTTTTTCTTGTTCTTTTTTTTGCTCGCTTGTAATTTTTTGGTATTCCGCAGCCCATAGCTCAATTTTTATTTCATCACAATCTTCAACAAAAAAACTAAAACCCATAGAAGCTGGTGCATCCTGAAAAATGAGGCTTAATGGTGAATCATCATCTTTTTCATCCTCACCGGTTGCTTGTTTTCCTAATTCATCATCACGAGTATTGGACTCAATTTTTGCATCCTGAGGAAATAAAGTCCCCATTAAATATCTTATATGTGGTCTTTCAAACAGCGTTTCATCCTCTGAACCAATTGGACCAATAAGCTCTTTTGATAAATAGCTAACAATTTTTTCTCGCTCTAACTTAAAAGATTCATGAGACATTTGAATGTCCTTGTTCTAAATTAAATTTTAAAAATTCCTTAAAAGATTTTGAGGAAGTTACCAATAAATAACTTCGCGCTCTTGTAAGGGCGATATAAAGAAGAGATAAAGAATTTTTCATCTCTTTAATTTTTTCCATATCAACCAAAATAACGCACAGCCTTTCTAAACCTTTAAAATCCGTCACCGTGCTGAATAAAATTTTATCATCAGAGAGCATTACATTATTTTCATTTATCTCATGTATTCTTTTATTCCATTTCTTATCAAGACTTGATGCGACTGACAAAGAAAAATCTACCGGAGATAAAATAGCGATATCAGAGCAAGAAAATCCTTGCGCTCCTATTAAGTCATCAAGAATATTGTTAATCTGCTTTAATTGATCCTCTTGATCAGCTACATCAATGTGCATTACTGCCTTACCATTATTTTTAGCTAATGTTTCTCCGATTTTTGCCCCTGTATGCATTTCAGCTTGACTAACAATTTGTTTGGTATTTCTGCAGTTTTGTAATAATTTATGAGATGCGTGGTTATAGCTTCTTAGAATCTCATATGCATCATTTTCAAATCGGCCAACTACACCCGCCTGTTTGTTAGGATCCATAAAATAGCGCCATCTGCCGTTTGCAAGTCCATTTTTTAATATAGACTCAAAAAGATCTAAATTCTCTGCGGACATTAAATCTTGGCCTTCATCTACAATTAGAACATCAAATTGCTTATTGCTATCATTAAGAAAGTTTTTTAATTCTGATAAAGAGAATATTGCTAGCTTATTTTGATTATTTTGTAATTCATCCGCTAATTGATTTTTTAAGTAGGCAGCAAATAAATCACCCATAACTAACAGAATGACATCTTTATTTTTAAACAATTCTCTTCGCACAATTTCAACAGCCAAGAAAGATTTTCCTGTGCCTGCGCCGCCAGTACAAATTATTCGTTCATTATCTTCAATCGAATCAATAATTTCATATTGTTCTTCTGTATGCTGGATAATTTCCTTATCTTCTTCTCGGAGCTTGTTAAGAAGAGATGGAGAGTGATCAAGGTTCGGTCGAAAGTAATCTCTAATTTCTTTTAACAGTGCGTCATCGTGAGCAAGCTTTGCTTTTTTCTTTTTGCTTACCCAGTAATCAATAAGCCTAATTAAGTATTTTTTAAAAAAATCTGGATTTTTTGTAAAGCGACCATCACAAACTGATTCAATTGGCCATTCGGTCGATTGCTCATTAAAAGTATCGATATCAGGGAAAAGGATCCCATAACCAAATGAAAGCTTATCGATATTCATATTTCTTTTTTTTAAGGAATCTAAAAGAGCATACATTCCATTTTTTGCTTGGATAAAAGGACCTTCTGAACTTTTATGCTCAACATCGTACCTATCTTTGTAATACCAAATTCCATTTTCACATCGTATTCGGCCACCTTTTACCTCAAATACAAATAAACCCTGCGGGCCTAACAGAGCAAAATCAACCTCACACATTGTTTTATGTGTGCTTTCAGATACATTCAATGAATGAAAAGTTATCCAACCAGGACCGAGATCAATATCACTGAATAAACTAAAAATCTTTTTTTCAGCATTACTATTATTTTCACGACAAATATTCGGGATAAGCTTCACTGATAATTCCTTTTGATATTTACGTTATTGCAGTAAATAGTGATTTAAAATGTATTAACTTTTCTTTCATAGCCCTCAACCCTTTCTCTTTCTTCAACACAGCCAACACACTCATTAAATCCCATTAAAGCTCTCTTCTCAGGAATGCCATCTCCGCAGTTAAAGCAAGTGTTTAAATTAATATTATTTTGATAAGAGTAACATTTCCAACAAAAGCTGTCAGTTAGATAGATATCAGATTTTTCTTCATCGGTCATTTCTCTTTCTGATATCCATTCCTCTCTGATTTCTTCAAATTTTTTAAACAATAGGCCGTCTTGATCAGTTAAGTTTTCTTGACACATATGACAGTAGTCTTTTTTGATACCGGCTCTATTTTTAACTACATGAAATTTGGTACTTCGTTTTTTATTTTCAACCCCTTTCATTAATGAATTATTGAATTCGATTTTTTCAATAAGAAATTTAAGGTTTTTCTTAGTTTCAGGATGATAAGCATCTAGAAATAGAGCTCTAGTATTAATACCATTCTGGTTAACAATAGTTTTAGAAAAAATATTTAATGGAGCAACTTTGTAGGCTACATTTTTATTTATTTATTCTTGATAATGAAATAATAGATCTTCGTTTTTTTTAAGTGCAGTTTCTATAACTAGTTTATTTTTATTTACATCAACTTTCATAACACTTACATTTGCTTTAGGTGCAGGTGATTTCACAACACTTACATTTGCTTTAGGTGCAGGTGATTTAATTTTTGGTTGTTTGTAAGATCTTTTTTTGTGTTTTTTATTGTTGGGTTGATTAGAGTTCAAATTTTTAATCATCTGACTATTGGCTGATGAATTAGACACCATCAGCAATACAATCCCAAAAAATACCAGAATAAAAAGAATATTATCCATTTAATGCACCTCCTTTACCAAATTCAACCAAATATTATTATTTGCTCTCCATTGTGAGTAAGGTCTTGGATTACCTTGATACATTCCAGAATCAAAATAAATATCTCCAGATTTAACCAACTCAAGCCAATCTTCAAAACAAAATGGATCGCCAAAACCAATCTTTATATAGGTACCAAAGGTATCCTTGAAGCATATTAAAAAACCATTATCATTAAACTTGTCTTCGACTCTTCTCTTTAGGTCTTCGTGCGGCCACTTAGCGAGCACCAAATCATTTTTTTTCAAATAACCAGGGATTAACAATTCCTTATTTAAACGATTATCTTTTTCAAAAGAGTACATAATTACAATATCGCCATTGTCTTCAACCTTCATTATTTGTCCAAAATTATTAAACACATTGATTTTTGGAATAGGTTCACCTGACCAAGAAAACCTTCCACTTTTCTCATCATTTGGCTTACCAAAATAAACTAAAAATTCATCATCACGATCTAACTTTTTAATATTTGCGTATGGTTTATTTTTTTTCCATAAGGCAATACTAGGAGACCAATCACCAAAAGTAATTTTAGACTTAGCTTCCTTTTTAACTTCAAAACCTAGAAGATCTGGTTTATTTTCAGAGTTTGCCTTCACTCCTAGCTGTCTCTCAACCCAATGACCCTCTCTACCGTCATGCTTAGCATTAAAACCAGTTGGGTTAAATTTCTTACCTTTTAGATTGGCATTAAAAATACCAGTAATCTTCATTATATTTTCAGAATTTATGTTCATTATTAAGTCTCCTTTTGTAAAACCAGGCGTTTAATAAGTTAGATCAAGCGCCTTCAAATAAAAGGTAGGTTAATAATGGAAAAGGTTACGAAAAAAAATTATATTATTTGACTATATGCACTATGAATGATAATTTTAACCAGGATAAAAACCGGATAAATTTAGAGGTAAGAATAATCAAGAATATTGCAAAATATATCAAAGAGACAAGGCAAAAGCTTGGTTTAGGTCGTACTGAATTTGCTTTCTTTTTAGGGCTGAATTCAACGGGAGAAAGAACAATAAGGGGTTGGGAGCAAGGTGAGCATATTCCTACGAAAAAAAAACTTGAGCTAATCCAATCTTTGGAAAAAAAAATTGAAATACAACGAGAAAATGCGCCCTTCTCTCATGCTAAACAAAAAAAAACCCAATTTACATTTATTGATTTATTCGCTGGTATTGGTGGGATGAGACTACCATTCCAAAAGTTAAACGGTAAATGTGTTTTTACATCTGAATGGGATAAATTTGCTCAAAAAACTTATGCAGCGAACTTTGGTGAAATACCCAATGGTGACATTACTAAAATCCATGCAAAGGATATCCCAGATCATGACTTATTATTAGCTGGCTTCCCTTGCCAAGCATTTTCTCAAGCAGGACTAAAAAAGGGATTTGAAGACACACGCGGTACGATGTTTTTTGAAATTCAAAGAATTATTGCTGAAAAAAAACCCAAAGTCCTCTTACTAGAGAATGTTAAACAGCTAAAGGGACATGATGGGGGTCGAACGCTTGAAACCATTCTGTCTATTCTGAATGGCAGCCATAAACAAAATATTCCTAAAGACGTGCCCATGAGCATGGAATCACGGCAAGCATTAACCAAAAAATTAAATTATTGTGTTGATTTCAAAGTATTAAGGGCAAGAGATTTCGGTGCGCCTCAGAACAGAGAAAGAATATTTATTATCGGATTTGATCGTAACTTTTTTGGTAAAAATACCGATTTTAAAGAAATATTTGAATGGCCAACGCCTTCAATGGTTGATACCTCATTGGGCAATATACTTGAAGACTTATCAGGATTACCTGAGGATGATGACAAATTTACTATTTCAGATAAATTATGGGCAGGGCATCAAAAAAGAAAAATTGACAATAAAAAGAAAGGTCATGGTTTTGGGTATTCTTTATTTGATAACAAAAGTCCCTATACAAGCACCCTTAGTGCTAGATACTATAAAGATGGTTCAGAGATACTTATTGACCAATCAAATATAAAGAAAAATCCAAGAAAATTAACACCCAGAGAATGCGCAAGGCTCCAAGGATTTCCTGAAGAATTTATTGTCGATGAGGTTTCAAAAGGTCAGATATATAAACAATTTGGAAATTCTGTATGTATCAATGTTATTAGCGCAATATCGAATCAGCTCCGAAATACTCTTATTAAAAAATAATAACAATTCTTTTAGAATCTATCCTTCCATAATAATAATAATGAACATCCTTTGAGCTTCTGCAAAATTTAAATTTCCATCTTGATTTAAATCAAGTTGGTTAAATTGTTCATAATCCATATAAGCAATATCTTGCTCTATTTCTTCATAGGAGAGTATCCCATCTCCATCTTGGTCAAGCGCAACAAACTGCCCTTGAGAAATATCATTTACAGCTTTTCTAGATTCTTCAAAACTTAACTTCGCATCTTGATTTATATCAGCAAATTCAAATTGTCTGATGGCCAAAGCTTCTTTTGCAGTCTGTGCTTCGGCTAGGGTCCATTCACCATCCCCATCTCCATCAAAGGTATTGAAATCATAGATATCAGGAGAGACAGCGGCTGTTTGTAAGACGGCTTCGGTGGGTATCGTAATTCTTGCAATGATAAAACCAATGGTAAAGAA
>CALKDJ010000001.1 GCA_938084195.1 uncultured Methylophilaceae bacterium | reverse complement strand
GCAAAATATAAAAATGCTCTTCCTGTTAAAGCGGGGTTTAAGAAATTCTTGCCTGTACCCCCAAAAACCTCTTTACCCACAATAACCCCGAATATTATACCCAAAGCAACCATCCATAAGGGGGTTGTTGCTGGCAATGTCAGGGTGTAAAGCATTGATGATACTAAAAATCCTTCATTGACTTCATGTCCTCTTTTGGTAGCAAAAAAAACTTCGCATACCCCACCTGCAACTAAAGTTGTTATATATATGGGGAAAAAATATAAAGCGCCATGGGCCATATTTGCAAAAATACTATTTGGATTAAATGGAATACCAAACAATTGTAAGAGCCATATTCTCCAGCCATTTAATTCAGAACTATTAATTTCAGAAAGATAAATATTGGTTTGTAATCCCGTATTATAAAAAGCCCATAAAATACAAGGGATGGTAGATATAACAACGTAAGTCATAATCCTTTTCATATCCACAAAGCTTCGAGCATGTGGTGCAGCCTTTGTTACTGTGCTACTTGTATAGAATATAGTTTCAACCATTTCGTATATGGGGTAGAGCTTTTCATATTTGCCACCTGCTTTAAAGTCTGGCTCTATAGAATCAAAAAATTTACGAAATGCCATAAAGACTAACCTTCCTTCTCAATTTTGTGGAGACAGTCTCTGAGTGCAGACCCATACTCATATTTTGCAGGGCATGCAAATGTAGCTAATGCTAAATCTTCCTCTGCTAGCTCTAAAGCGCCTAATGATTGGGCTGTATCAGTATCCATCACAAGTAATGAACGAAGCAGTTGAGTAGGTAAAAAATCTTGCGGCATTAATGTTTCAAATACTCCTGTAGGTACCATAGCTCTCCTACCGCCATTAAGATTTGATGTTAAATTAAAGAGTTTGGAAGATCTTAGGGCAGAAATCAGAACTGGCATGACTGAGAATTTATTTGGTTGTGGTTTAATCCATCCAAAAGGTATTTTTTTTCTATCCTCATGAATAAGAGTTACTTGTCTGGAATATTTACCTAAAAAAGATAGTTCACCTTCTGCAACTTCGCCGGAGAGAATTGACCCTGAAATAACTCTACATGTATCGTCATTAATAAATTCATCATGTAATAAATCCTTAAGTGAAGCACCCTCAAGAGTTCTAACTAATCTTGGATTTTTTGCAAGAGGTCCAGAAATAGAAATTACTTTTTCTGTTTGCAAATATCCTGATAAAAATAGCTTACCTATAGATATGATGTCCTGGTAGCCAATAGTCCATACAGTTTTATTGCTATTAGGCGCATCTAAAAAATGTATATGTGTACCCACTAAACCTGCCGGATGAGGACCTTTGAAACCATGGACTTCACAGTCATCTAAATTAAGTTGGTTATCGTCCTTGCTACATACAAAAACTTTACCATTAGTTAATTTTGCAACTTGTTTCACGCCTTCTATAAAGTTATCAAGACTATCTTTGATGATGATATCCGCATCTGGGCTTAAGGGTTCAGTATCCAAAGCTGTTATAAAAATAGAGGATGGTTCAGAATCAGGATTTGGTATTTTTGAATAAGGCCTTGTTAAAAAGGAGGTCCATAAGCCACTATCTAGTAAGCATTTTCTAATAAATTCTCTCTCAGATTTTATTGATTTATTTTGCTTTATAAAATTAGGACTTTTTGCTTCTAAATCTGCTACCTTTATAATTACACTAAGCAAGACTCTTTTTTCGCCCCTATTGATTGAATGCACATGCCCCTTACAAGGAGAAACAAAGATCACATCAGGATGATCTTTATTACAAAATAAAGGACTGCCTTTCTCGACTAAATCTCCTTCTGACACTAACATCTTGGGTTTTAATCCAATAAAGTCAGTTCCTTTTACTGCCATGAATTTAGGATGTTGGCCTTCAGAAATTTCTTGCTTTGGAGATCCTGCTATAGGAATATCCAAACCACGTTTAAGTGAAAAATTTGCCATATTTTATAATGATTCCTGATAAATCTATGCAACAATAAGAATATTAAAATTATATTCTAGTTCTTCCATCAAATGTTTCAAAAGTTATAATTTATGTTGTTTTGAGTGGTATATAAGTCCCTTAGTTCCATTTTAGTGCTTTTAAATTCAACCAATCATCAAAGCTAGTTTTACAGATATTTATAAAGGTTTTTAAATTAAGATATAATGCTTTCATGGATACATTTCTTTTAGTTTTTATTTTCTTAATAAGCATAGTCGTTCTTATGTCTCTTGGCGTCATTTTTATGGGTAAAAATATTAAAGGTAGTTGTGGTGGGCTTAATGCTATTTCTGGAACTGATAAATGTTCTGTTTGTAATAAAGATATAGATCCAAATAATCCTTTATTAAGCAAGCTTGATTGCAAGAAAAATAAAAAATAGACTTTAGTATCCCATATCAAATGGGATAAATATTATTCCAAAAAAAGATACTGCTGAAAAAGCTCCGTAAATCCAAGATTTTAAAATCCAATTTTTTTCTTTTGCCTTCCAATTTTCCCTAAAAGCTCTCCCGAAAAAAATCATTAGCAAAATTAAAAATAATCCCGCGTATGG